>QIGM01000415.1 GCA_003230795.1 bacterium | reverse complement strand
CCAAAACCAAGGCGGGGATTATGACTGGGACAGGGTTTAAGACTGGGAGAACGCTTCGCGTTAGGGTTTTGATTTCGTGGGGATACCTCAGGGATAGTCATCAAAACACGGGGAAAACCGATCAGGTTTTTCTCCACTGAAGGCCGCTGCCCGAGCAAGGAGCTTTCTCAAATCAAAGAACTTCCACTACAGCGAAAGCTGCCGGGAATTTCTCCTCTTAGATGACTATACAATTTTCCTTGGCGGATAGTATTTGAGTCTTTATAGTACTTAGAAATGCTAGTGGAGTTCTCCCTCCGTCTCGGATTGGCAGGTTCGAGGTCAGCGGATATCAGCTCCACGCCTAGTCGTTTGGCTTACGTAGGTAGCTACTCTTTGATGAGGAGAGATTATGAAGACCTTTACTCCCACACAAGCACACAGGCTTCTCCCAATTCTTCAGCGGGAGATGGACCAACTTCAGCCCAGATATAAAGAACTACGGGAGCGCTTTGAACACTGCGCAGCCAAACACGGCATGCCTGTTGATGATGCGCGTCTGCGTGAAGTTTGTTTGGCCGACGAAGAGATTCGAGAGCTCTTTTTTAAGGTAGAAGAAAGTTTGTGCTTTTTTAACGAACTCGGTGTGGAGTGTAAGGGTATTGAAAAGGGGCTAATCGATTTCCCTTGCCTTTTCACTGACCGGATAGTGTTCCTTTGCTGGAGAGTTGGTGAGTCCTCAATAACTCATTGGCACGAAGTGGATCAGGAGTTCTCTACCCGACAACCGCTTTTTACGAAGGTGGAAATCGTTGAAGAGATGGATCGCCTTACCCACTAAGGGTTCTACTAGATACCGGGCAGTGTTTAAGAGACTAAATTACTCTTCGTCCATTTCTGCGCAATTCGCTAAACAAATGCAGCTCTGGCTTGCTCGAAATATTCCCTAAACTAAGGAAATACGCGCCTAGGGTATGAGGCTTTAGGTTCAAGTCGCATGAGATTTCACCTTGTGGAAAACCTAAATCCAGTGCAATTTTAAGCTACTTTAGAATTGGGAATATATTTAACCGAGTTCTTTGCCTGAGAATGCTCAGGCTGAACTCAGATATAATTGAGGATCTGGTGGTGGTTAATTCTTTCGGAAGCAACGCAATGCTAAGTAATTTTATCGGTAAAGCACTGTTGCGGGCGTCCGTTTTGGCGTTCGGAGTAATTCTTGCTTTTGTTGGGCTTGCTTTTACTGGGATGGACGAGGCCAGAGCCGCTTTCCCCGAGGCGCCATCCAATGTCGTCGCTTCCGATGATACCTTCCCAGATAAGATTAACGTCAGCTGGTCGGAACCGGCTACTGCTGGCCAAATTGGGTACCGTCTCTATCGTTCTACTGATAACGTCGTATGCCCCGGTTCGCCAATTGTCACAGAAGGTACCATCGGCAGTTCCGCGCTCACTTTTGACGACACTACGGCGACGATTGGAATAGTTTATTACTATTCACTTCGCGCGGTTTACAATGTTCCAGGAACAGGAATCGTTGCAGGTAACTGTAGTCAAACAGACGCTGGACGTATCCAGGAACCACCAGCTCCGAATCCTCCGGTTGTATCTGCGACTGATGGGGACTTTGAGGATCTTATCCGAGTGAGCTTTCAGCACCCAGCCTCGGGTCCGGAAGTGACCGCCTTCAATATCTATCGTTCATTTAGTCCAATCGCTCTTTGCGGCCTTGTAAACGACGATCCGGATCCAACCACTACCCAGGTTGCTACGAATCTTCCAAAAGGCACGAATCCGCAGGAGTTCGATGATACGAACGTTGTTCCGGCGACTACATACTATTACACGATGCAGAGTGTCGGTGAGGCACCTACTAGTAAGAACAGTACGTGCAGTAATATCGACCCAGGTTTTGCTAGAATCTCGCCACCAAAGAATATCCAAGCTTCTGACGGAACTTTCGAAGAGAAGGTGCTTGTTACTTGGGATGATCCGACAAATGGCGGAGTAATCGATGGCTATGACCTTTACCGAAGCGAAGTTTCGGAAGCTTGTGGAAGCTTGATAGCTTCCGATCTTCCTGCGGACCCTCGTAGTTATGATGACACCTCGGCTGTGCCGGGCGTGACGTATTACTATTCATTCAAGACCTTGTCGCCGACGGGGGACAGTGATTGCAGTCCGATCGATCCTGGCTATCGACGAATTAGCCCACCGCTTAACGTCAGTGCTACCGACGGAGCGTTTCCTGATAAAGTGAACGTTACTTGGCAGCCTTCTCCTACTGGCGGAGAAGTTCAGGGATATACTCTCTACCGAGCGCTCACGCCTGAAGTTTGTGAGACAGTGATAGCCGAAAATCTTAGCGCAGGGACTACTCTTTACGTAGATACGGACGTAATTCCTGGCACTATCTACTACTACTCCGTAAAGACGCTTTCTCCTTCTGGAGTCAGTGTTTGCAGTAATGTAGACCCTGGGCACGCGATTACCGTTTGCAGTGATGGTCTTGATAACGATAACGACGGAAAAATTGATTTCCCAGCAGATCCTGGTTGTCAGAGCCTAGCGGATCAAGACGAGAGTGAGCCGCCAGTATGTAGCGACGGACTTGATAACGACAACGACGGAAAGATCGATTTCCCTGCTGACCCAGGCTGTGACAACGGGCAAGACGGATCGGAAGAAGATCGCCCAGTTTGTAGTGACGGAATCGATAACGACGGCGATGGAATCGCGGATTTCTCTGGCGGTGACCCTGGTTGCACTAGCGATGACGATGATGACGAACAGGATGATAACCTCGTCTGCGATAACGGTCTCGATGATGACCAAGACGGAATTGCTGACTTCAAAGCCGGAGGGCTTGGAGATCCTGGATGTGACTCACCCGCGGATCCGAGTGAGGATGACGAGGCGCTTCCACTACGAAGCCCTGCTTTTGTGAAGTTCAACACCTTTTTGGGGCAGCAGTCCTTTGCGGAGCTCATTAATCAGGGAACCAAAGCAAAAGACGTTGATCTGACAATCTACAACCTTCGTGGCGAGGTGATGATTAAGCGAACAACAATCGTTCCTCCAGGGAGTCAGGTAGATATCGACATCAACTCTTTGGTGAAGTTTGCCTGTGATATTGCGTCTCAAGGTTGTGATGGCTTTGAGGACTTGAGTGCGACTCAGAACACACCGAATGGTTTAGGACGCCCTGATGGAATCGTGGACACCTATGGCTTGGTGAGTTTTGAGTTCGACGATGCCGACCCAACCGAGAGACTTCTTGGTAGAATCAGCTTCTATCGCCCGAATGAGGATGGAAACTACTCTTTCGCTTTCTCAAGGGAATTCAGAAACCCATCTACAGGTCCGACGTACGCAGTATCCAATACCTACGATCCTCGGGGTCAGGGATTTTTGGTTCCGAACTGGGCTGAGGTCATTGCCTTTGGTAAGCGCGATGGAAATGGCGACCTAGACTTTTCACCCCAAAAGTTCACCATTAACATCTTCGACCAAGAAGGCGTGCTGAAAGACACGAGAGAAGTAGTTCTTCCTGGACTTGGAGAGTTCGATGTCCACGCAGGGCATGAGTTTGTAAACAGTCAAGGGACGGTTATTGAGTCAGTATATCTCGTCGAAGTATTGCCAGAGGATCCTGAAGCTGAGTATTTCCTTTCTGTAAGTCGCTACAGCTCAAATTCGCCTCCGGCCGTTTCGCCGGAAACGTATAACTTCGCCTTCACTCTTGAGGGTGCTCCTGGGACGGGTGAGACGCTTTACGCTCCGATTTGCAATCAAGTCGAGGGAGTCGAGGGACTTAAAGAACAGCCGTTTGTTGCGGATTGGTTGGAAGTTGCTTGTGTGAGCGACGAAACTTGTTCTGTTCTTGTTAGCTTTAGAACTCAGCTTGGAGGCATTGTCGCCGAGCAGCAGCAGCTTTTTGCGCCGAAGAGCCAGTTCCATTTTAATGCGAGTGCGGTGCTTCCTGCGGGATCGTGTGGGTCGGTTGCTATTCAGGTGCTCAACGGTGCAATTGCCGGACAGAGCATGCACTACCTAACCGGTACTGATAACCAGCTACAGACAGCTTTTGCTTCTCCGGCTCGACCAAAGGGACGAGCCTTGCAAGTCGGGTCTATTAACACCTTCCTTGAGATGCAGGACGTATTTACTGTCTTCTCAACGGATGAGGCGACGGCAACTGCCGAGTTTTTGATACGTTCGTTCTCTGGCGGCGCTTTTCCTGGAACTTTCGATTTAGGGCAAGGAGCGAGCTCTTCAATTGGAGTGAGTAGCGTCGGTGGTCTGCAGTTTCCAGATAATACCTACGGGTCGCTACGTGTGAGCACCGAATCTGAAGGCGCTGTGCTTTCAGAGGTTCGCAGAGTTCGCCTCACGCCAGATGGCACAGTCGACTTTGTCATGCCTACCGCAGTTAAGTAGTCGATTTTTCGACTGTTGCTTTTCGGCTGTTGTTTTTCGGTTCGGGGCCGGTTTTCTGGTCCCGCGCTGAACTCGACCAATTCCCCCTAGTCTAGCTTCTCATAAAAACACGTGCTGTGGTCGGTAATTGAGCTGCGCAGGCGATGCGCAAGAGAAAGGCCAAATCTCGATGGGGAGGAAGCTTAGTTTGCATAAGCATTGCGAGTTAGATAGAAATTCAGTGTTCTTAGACCCTTCTCAGGAGTTGCCCTAATATGGCTCAATCACGCACAGCTATTGTAATTCTCGGAGCCTCTGGCGATCTCGCTAAGCGGAAACTAATTCCAGCGCTAGAGACGCTCTACGCTCAGAATAAGATCGACGACACCAATGTAATCATCGGCTCTGGACGTAGTGAGTTTTCTGACGAGGATTTTCGTGGGCTCTTCGAGGTGTGTGAAGGATTCGCTAAATTGCTCCACTATCATACCGGCCTTGACGGGATGAAGGAGTATATAAAATCCCAAGGCGATTTCGATCGAATAGTATTTTTCTTTTCCCTACCTCCAAGAGTGTATGCAGACACTGCCCGTGAGCTTGTCGCCCAAGGTTTTGGTGAAGAGTCATCTATTATTATTGAAAAACCGTTCGGGCATGACTATCCGTCCTCTGTAGATCTCAATAAGGAGATCACTAAGTACTTCGGCGAGCATCAGATCTACCGAATCGATCATTATCTTGGAAAAGAAACAGTCCAAAACATGATGGTGTTTCGTTTTGCGAATTCTATCTTCGAGCCGATTTGGAACAGTCGGTATATCGAATCAATTCAAATCAGCGCTTTTGAAACTATTGGCACAGAAGGGCGAGCACAGTATTTCGACAATGCTGGTATTATTCGCGACATGGCGCAGAATCATTTAATGCAGTTGCTCTGTCTTGTCACGATGGAGCCGCCGATTACGCTTGAAGCAGACGATGTTCGCTTGGCAAAGACTAATGTCTTGCGCACACTCACAATAGAAGAATGTCATCGTTGGCAGTATGAGGGGTATCGTAACGAAGAAGGTGTTGCGCCTGAATCTGAAACGGAGACTTACGCCGAGCTTCGTATGCGAGTCAACAACTATCGTTGGAATAGAGTCCCTATCTTTATGCGCACCGGGAAATACATGCCGCGTAAAGGGACTGAGATTGGAATACAGTTTAGAAAGCTGCCACGTCTGTTGTTTAACGATATGGGAGACCTTGCGGCCAATAAGATTGTAATCCGAATTCAGCCAGACGAAGGGATATTTATCGATATGCAGAATAAGGTGCCTGGAACGGATCAGACTCTGCAGCAAACCCATATGAAGTACACTTACCGGGATGCTTTTGAGAATGAAGAAATCCCCGAAGCCTACCAGCGACTTCTTCTCGATGTGCTACGAGGGGATCAAACTCTCTTCGTGAGCGGACAGGAGACAGAGATGTCTTGGAAGCTGTTCAGCGGATTTCTAGATACTGGTGAAGTATCTATTTACCGCCGAGGAAAGGTTCCGCAATCTCGCTTCGCCGTGGATTGGATTGATTTTGACGACTACTAAAAGAGCGTGTCGTTTTTCTATTATTAGCCGATCTCGCATTATTAATCGTCAAAGTCGGGGCAGCCTCGCATGATACCTGAACATCAGCTTCGGCAAATAGCTCTCTTCGATGAACTTGATAGCGCCGAGTTGCTTAGACTTGGCGCCGTCATGCAAGAGCGGCGAGTACCAAAGGGCAGCTACATTGTCTACGAGGGTGACCCCGGCCCAAGTATGATGTTTCTCTTCGAAGGAAAGGCAAAAGTTAATCTTGTTTCCAATGAAGGAAAGGAAATAGTGCTCGCCATGTACGAGCCGGGTGACTTTTTTGGAGAAATTTCAGTTCTCACTGGAGAGGATCGTTCTGCGAATGTAGTCGCCTTATCTGATTGCAAGCTTTTCGCGCTTCCAGGTGAAGAGTTTAAGATGCACATCTCGGGAGAGAATGGTCTCGCAGCATGTGTCATGAAGCAGATGGCGCTTCGTTTGCGGGCATCTAGTGCGAAGATAGGTGATCTTGTGTTGTTCGATGTCTATCGACGTGTCGCGCGGACTCTTAAGTCACTGGCGCGACCAAAGACCGTTGATGGCGAAGAGAGGCTAGTAATTGAGGAGCGTCCTACGCACCAAGAGCTTGCGAATATCGTTGGAACCTCTCGCGAGATGGTTACGAGAGCCCTTAAGGGGCTTGAAGAGGATGAGTGTATCTTCGTCGACAATAAGCAGATCGAGTTCCGAAAGTTACCTCTGTAGGACTGGACGCGGTAGCGTTTTAGGCCTAGCAATTCAATTTAAGCGATCTCCAGCAAATCCGCCTTAAACTGGCGTGTTTTTCTGATTCTGTTATTATTCTGAGCAAATACTCTTCACCCCAATTAATCCTATCGAAACACCAAAATTAAGAAATGAATCTGCGTGAAATTAGAGAAATACTAAAAGAACGAATTCTGGTTGTGGATGGTGCGATGGGCACCATGATCCAGGGGTATGAACTCGGCGAGGATGATTTCCGAGGCGAACGGTTCAAAGACCATGGCCAGGACCTCCAAGGCAACAACGACCTCTTGACCCTTTCTAAGCCTGAGGTGATAGAGGAGATTCATCGAGCCTTTCTCGACGCAGGTTCTGACATCATTGAAACCAATACTTTCAACTCTACCACTATCTCTCAGGCGGACTACGCCACCGAAGAGCATGCATTTGAACTTAACTTTGAATCAGCTCGAATAGCGAAGAAGGTCTGCGAGGAATTTACCAAGCGTAACCCCGATAAGCCTCGTTTTGTAGCGGGTGCGATTGGGCCAACGAATAAAACAGCTTCTCTGTCGCCGGATGTGAATAATCCTGGCTTTCGCGCTGTATCCTTCGATGACCTAAAGGATGCCTATTGCCTACAAGTCCGTGGATTGGTGGAGGGTGGTTCTGACATCCTTATCATTGAAACCGTTTTCGATACGCTCAATTGTAAAGCAGCAGTCTATGCTATTGAGCAATACTTCGAAGAATCGGGGATGGACCCACTGCCGGTGATGATTTCGGGTACCATTACTGATCAAAGCGGTAGAACCCTATCTGGTCAAACTCCGGAAGCGTTCTGGATTTCGGTATCCCACACGAAGAACCTGCTCTCTATCGGCCTAAACTGTGCGCTTGGTGCGAGACAAATGCGTCCATTCCTACGTGAGATATCGGAATGTGCCTGGGTGCCGGTTAGCGTGTACCCCAACGCAGGTTTGCCGAATGAATTCGGCGAATACGATGAGACTCCTACAGAGTTCGCGAATGAATTAGAGGAGTTTCTTCAGAGTGGTTTTGTTAATATCGTTGGAGGATGTTGTGGCACGACACCGGAACATTTAGGTGCCGTTGTTGAGCGTCTTGAGAGCCATAGTCCGCGGAAAATCCCAGAGCGTTCGCGGCATCTCCAGTTGAGCGGCCTTGAGCCGATGATTTATACGCCAGAGTCGAACTTTATGAATATTGGTGAGCGTACCAATGTTACTGGTTCGAAGAAGTTTGAGAAGCTCATTCAGGCCGAAGATTTAGACGCGGCGTTAGAAGTTGCACGAAGTCAAGTTGAGGGTGGAGCGCAAGTGCTTGATATCAACCTCGATGAAGGAATGCTTGATACCGAGGCACTCATGCCTCGCTTCATCCACTTGATGTCAGCAGAGCCCGATATTGCTCGTTTACCCTTTATGGTTGATTCCTCAAAGTGGTCCGTTCTTCACGCGGGTCTAAAGTGCCTCCAGGGTAAAGGCATTGTTAACTCAATCAGTCTTAAGGAAGGCGAGGAGCAGTTTCTTGCTCAAGCAAAAGAAATCAGACGTTTTGGTGCCGCCGTTGTTGTGATGGCTTTTGACGAGCAGGGGCAAGCTGACTCTTACGAACGTCGAATAGAAATCTGCCAACGGGCGTATGATCTGCTTACGACGAAAGCAGATTTCCCCCCAGAAGATATTATCTTTGATCCAAATATCCTTACGGTTGGGACTGGTATTGAAGAGCATAACGACTACGCGGTATCCTTTATTCAAGCGACGGAGTGGATAAAGAAAAACCTTCCTTACGCTCATGTTAGCGGGGGAGTGAGTAATGTTTCTTTTTCCTTTCGCGGGAATAACAGAGTGCGTGAAGCTATTCACTCTGCATTCCTACTCCATGCCGTTCGTGCTGGTCTTGATATGGGTATCGTCAATGCGGGTCAGCTTGAGGTCTATGAAGAAATTCCTAAGGATCTGCTCGAGCGAGTTGAGGATGTCATCCTCAACCGAAGAGAGGATTCGACCGAACGCTTAGTCGAGTTCGCGGAAACGGTAAAAGGCAAGGCGAAGGTAGATGACTCTGAAAAGCTTAAGTGGAGAGAAGCTCCAGTCGAGCAACGCTTGTCGCATGCCCTAGTGAAGGGAATTCTAGAGTTTGCGGTTGAAGACGCCGAAGAAGCTCGACTTGCTGCGAAGCGTCCCCTTGACGTGATTGAAGGGCCCTTGATGGATGGAATGAATATCGTCGGCGATCTCTTTGGCTCGGGGAAGATGTTTCTTCCTCAGGTTGTAAAAAGCGCTCGCGTAATGAAAAAGGCGGTTGCCCATCTGCTTCCCTTTATCGAGGATGCAAAAGAGGATTCTGTTTCGAGTAAGTCTGGAAAGATTCTCATGGCGACCGTGAAGGGGGATGTTCACGACATCGGAAAGAATATCGTTGGAGTGGTGCTCGCCTGCAATAATTTTGAAGTTATCGATTTAGGTGTGATGGTGCCTTGCCAAACGATTCTCGACAAGGCTCGTGAGGAGAACGTCGATATCATCGGGCTTAGTGGTCTCATCACGCCTTCGCTTGATGAAATGGTCTTCGTTGCTCGCGAGATGACTCGGCAGGGCTTGGATATTCCACTTCTTATCGGTGGAGCTACAACTTCTAGAAGGCATACGGCTGTCAAAATAGCCCCAAACTACGATCACGGCGCCATACATGTTCTCGACGCCTCAAGGTCAGTGCCAGTGGTTAGCTCCCTCCTCAATCCAGAGTTGAAAACAGGCCTTTTGGCAAAAATTGACGAGGAGTATTTGGCTCTTCGAGAAGACCACGCCAAACGATCCTCGAATCGCAAGTTCGTGTCTATAGAAGCAGCGAGAGCTAACGGGCTCAAGATCGACTGGGCTAAACACAGTCCCGTACAACCCAAAAAGCTCGGCGTGCAGATTCTTGACGATGTTCCTCTCGCAACGCTTCGCGAATATATCGACTGGTCTCCGTTTTTTCAGGCTTGGGATCTGAAAGGGAAATACCCAGAAATTCTTCAGTCTCCTCGAGTTGGTAAAGAAGCCACTTCGTTGTTCAAAGATGCGAGCGAGTTACTCGATCTGATAATCAAAGACGGCAGCATCAAGGCGAAGGGAATTTTCGGCATTTTCCCTGCCAATAGCATTGGTGACGATGTTGAAATATACACCGATGAGACTCGTTCCGAAGTGCTCACCGTGTTTCATACTTTGCGCCAGCAGGCTGAGAAGCGCCAAGGAGTGAAGAATCTAGCCTTATCAGATTTCATCGCGCCTCGTAGCTCAGGTGTGGGTAGCTCAGGTGTAGCCGACTACATTGGTGGTTTTGCAGTTACCGCTGGGATTGGCGCGGATGAGCTTGCCGAGCAGTACGTGTCCAAGCTTGATGACTACAACGGTATAATGGTTAAGGCTCTCGCAGACAGACTTGCAGAAGCCTTTGCCGAGTATCTTCACAGAGAGGTGCGACGCAACTATTGGGGTTATGCGGTAGAAGAATCTCTCGATAATGAATCTTTGATTGGTGAGAAGTATCAAGGCATTCGTCCTGCTCCAGGTTACCCCGCCTGTCCGGATCATACAGAAAAGAAATCGCTTTTTGAGCTGTTGGGTGTGACAGAAAAGATTGGCATGCAACTTACAGAGAGTTGCGCGATGCACCCTGGTGCTTCCGTTTCGGGGATGTATTATTCCCATCCGGCGAGCAAGTACTTCGGGCTCGGTCGCATTGAAAAGGATCAAGTCGTTGAATATGCTGCACGTAAGGGTATGACGCTTCAAGAGATAGAACGTTGGCTTTCACCAGTGCTAAACTATGAGCCTTCACGCGAAGACGAATCAGCGAATATTGACTCTGAGGAGTTGAAATCACCGCTTGTGGGGAATGGTCCTAGGGCGTAGCGAAGAGCTACTGAAGAACTCGTAATCGATACCCAGTACTTAGCGTCGGAGAAGTGAGTATTGGGAGGGTGAGTCAACGCCGAAAGCAAGTATTCCTACATTTCGAGGCGAAGTAGATTGTTCAAAAAATTCAGCGACTTCGACTCGACAGCCGAACTCTTTGAGGAAGACCGCTCGGTCCATTAGGACGTAGAGCTCAATTAGTCTTCCCAGGTGCCCTCGAAGAATGTTGGCTGCGATCATTCTTTGCACTCTTTGTTGGAAGG
>QIGM01000585.1 GCA_003230795.1 bacterium | reverse complement strand
GAACTACGCAGTATCGATTCCTGAGCCGCGACTAATTGGTGTGCGCTATCTAGGGCGCATGAGCAAAGCCGAGGCTGCGTCTCTCGACCTACCTGCCTGCACACCTACCCGCACAAGCTGCGAACTGCGCTTAAGTGATGATGCGGAATTTGTATCACTTGGCGTCCATACGGAGGAACCTTTAGCTTGTCGTGACGGAACTTACGTCAAATGCAAGGAACGCTTTGAGAGTATTGCCTACGGAGAGACTTCAGAATCCACCGATTATCAATTAGCGAAAGATCGAGGCTTTGCTGAAATCAGACGAATCTTACCCTTTGCTAGTTTGAGTGAGCAGTGCCTAGAGGAAGACTCCGCATGTGCTGAAATCCACATTAGTGACGAAGGCGAGACACGAACTCGAGTAACATCGAGCTTCAATTTGCCACTGACGTTTCCGTTTGACCTAATGCTCGGTCGAAAGACACTTCGCCTGTCTCACACCAAGATAGAGATGAATGAACGAGATGTCGTTGGCCACCGAGCTTTCTCTTCTCCACCTTCCTAAGCAACAAACCACCGATTCCAGCGATAAGTAGAACAAGAGGGCACGTTGCTCCTTTTAAGGCGTAGTTAATTCGCCAATTCTTAACGTACTAATCGTAGTCTGGAGGTCTCTCATGCTCTCAGTAAGCAATAACCAGCCCTTACCATTCGAATGGAATCCAATTCCTCAGCCCCAACCTCAGCCTCAGCCTTTACAGATTCCTGTGAACAATTTCCCAGCACAAGAGCAAAGCTTTAGCGAACAGCTTAATGGGTACTCAGAAACTGCTTTGGATTTTCTTGCGGATTTCAGCGAACGATTTAGCCCATCAAAGCCTGGAACTGATTTTGGTGCTGCCCCTGAGGTATTAGAGAAAACTCAATTCTATAGTGCCATCGCTGATACCTTCGACTCAGTTCGCGGGCCTATATCACGGTTTGGAATTCAGGCAGCTGACGCGGTGTTCGGTGTTACCTCTGTATTGGGCCAGTTTAGCGATGAGCATAAAGCGGGTTCCACTACCTATGAAAAAACCATGGCAGCGGTGAGCCATAGCGTACTACGTAGCTCCATCAATACCGCGATAGGTATTGGCGCTGGCGCTGCTGTGGCTGGCTTAGGCATAGCCAGCGCACCTGCAATACTCATCGGGGGTACAATAGCTATAGGAGCAGGATTTGTAATGAACGAAATAATTGGCAGCTTCTCAAAACCCTAGGGTCTGAGCAGATTTCGGATTAATTAGTAGACAGGCCACGGCAAACTAATTGCTACTTCGCAGCATAGTCTCGAATTAGAGAATATACGGCAGACTTATTCTTCCGAGCTAGCTGAAGTGGAGTGCGTCCGGATTTGTCAGGAAGTAGTGCTGCGCCCGCATCTACTAAGCGCTTGGCTATAACCTGATCTTCGTTTTTAACAGCCCAATGAAGTGCGGTAAATCCCTTAGAGTCTTGAGCGTCTGAATCTGCGCCAAGAGAAAGCAGTATGGCGACGGCCTCCCATTGCGCATTTCGCGCCGCGATAAGCAAAGGAGTTCCACCATGCGCCTTATCTTTAAGACCAACGCTTGCCCCGTACTGCACGAGCGGCGAGATCATAATTGCTACTCCCTCTTTTGCAGCATACATCACAGCACTTCGCCCCTGCGGATCGAAAGCATTTGGATCAGCACCTCGCTCCAAAAGTAGTGTCACAATTTGAAAATGCTTCGCACGAACGGCTAGAACTAATGCAGGAGTTCCTGTGGAATCAACTGCGCTCGCAGATTCACCCGAGGCAAGCAGCTGCTCGACAGCGCGGGCGCGACCGGCAACAATGCTCGGGAAAAAATCACTACTAGCAAGCTGCCCTTCGATGGCTCCTTCAAATGCGCTGACGTCAATCCCTGTCGCATTTCTAGCCTTAAACAAAACTCCTGCGACTTCCTGTTTCAACGCCGAATTTTCTCGAATCAGCGTAAGGGCGACAAATAGGGCAAGAAGAAGAACAGAGGCAGCCGTAACTTGACGTATGATGACCTTGCGAACATCGGTAGCAGTACTACCGCCTGTAGTCGCAATCACCGTGCCGTATCGTTCTCTTTTAGTCGCGGGAAGTCTCCCGTAGAGAACTTGTGAGACCTCATCAACTGTTTGGAAACGATCCTCACAGTTCTTTTCACAACATTTTGCTAGAAAGCTCTCAAACCATCGCGGAATACCGGAACCCTTCGTCACGATTTTTGGTAGAGGATCAACAAAGTGCATGCGCGCAAGCGTCATGTAGTCGTCGTCCACAAACGGACGCACACCTGTAGCTAATTCAAACGCAAGTATGCCAAGCGAATAGATATCTGCTCTTTGATCTGCTTTCTCACCACGCAACTGCTCTGGAGCCATATAGAAGGGAGTTCCAACCGTCTCGCCAGTATTTGTAAATCCCTTATCAACACCAAGCGAGCGAGCAAGTCCAAAGTCAGTCAGCTTAACGGAACCATCCTCCGCGAGCAGAATATTGTCAGGCTTCAAGTCTCTGTGCACCACACCTTGACGATGCGCTCCAGAGAGACCCTGAGCTACCTCAAATAGAATTCTTATCTTCTCATCAAATGGCAGAGGCTCATCCCGCATATCGCGGATACGCTGCCCGAGACTACCACCGCTGGCATACTCCATAGAGATGTAATAGTAGCCTTTAGCTGCCGCGCCAAAATCGTAGAGACGCACAATATTGGGATGCGCGAGTTTTCGTGAAATTAAAACCTCGTTTCGGAAACGAGCAAACTGAGTTTTATCTCTAGACATCTCCGGATAGAGCATTTTGAGCGCAATAGTTTCGTTCTCAAGAGCACGATCAACTACCTCAAGCACTAAACCCATTCCACCAGAGCCAAGTCGCCCAACGACCTCGTATCTACTCGCGATGAGCGTTCCCTTCGGGAAAGAGACATGCGCTTGTGTCGTGCTCATTTTGCCTCTCTTTTCTCACGAGCGGCACGAATGTCTTCTGGCGACCGAGGCAGCCCGTCATCTCCACCGAGCTCTGAGAGTGACTGCGTGATCCAACGCCATCCATGACCACGTCGCTGAGTGGTGCGAACACGCTTTTCAAGCTCAACCTGTGCCGCGCGAGGCATTTCCAATAGTGCCCACTCTTCTTCAGTAATCTCGTCTTGCGCGCCCATACGAATTCGTTCGATTGCTCCGAACAAACGTAACCAGCGGTATTGTTCTGTTCCGGAAGGAATCTTACTCTCTCCCGAATGATACGCTGCTATACCCATTGCAATGTCTCGACTACAGCCCCCAGCAATTAGCGTAAGCGCGGTAACTTGGAGAGGGTCACAGCCATAAACGTCACGACAGACTTTTCCAATCTCAACACCGGACGCAAGACCACTAAGGGCTTTTTGCGCGTGCTCAACTGGTCCAGACGCTATCTGAACGGCTAAACCGCAGCGACCAGCAAAGCCGGCAAGCATTCCCCTGCCGCGCCCAATGTTCGGCGCAAGGTCACCTACTTGATAGCCGATACTCGCTCGCAGTAGGGCGTCATCAACAATTGGACGCCAAACACGCTCACTCACCCCGATGGCAACACGACGACACACTGCGTGCATTAGACAAACCGATGCGGCCACATCTACACCAAGCGCATCTACCGCCTCTGTTAAAGTTGAAAACTCGTTTAGCGCGTGTCCCTCATCAACCAGGTTTTCATCCTGAGCTGCTTGGAGAATAAGATTTCGAATATTGGAAAAAGTTTGAGGGCTTGGGTTTCCCAACTTCTCAGAAGATCCATACACGCTACGAATCTGCACCCACAGTAACCAAGGAACAGGCTTTACTTTTTCTACTATCGCGGCAGCCGTTTGCCAGCCCCGGTCAGGGCCTCCGTCTGGCGTATCTCCATCGCTCGCGAGCAACTCCCCAGCTTCACGAATCTCATCGCCGAGTCGTGACTCAAACTCGTCCTCGCTCACGCCGGTAACATCGGCATCTGCTATTTGTTCTTCGGTGTCTGATTCGCTTTGGTCGCTCACTAACTATTCCTTCTTGAGAACGTTCTTGATGGCCACACTTCTTTCCCACTCATTCGAAATGGAAAGATAGGCCCACAAATTATTGATGAATCCTAGGGAGGTATCGACACCATTATTTGTATGTTTTTTCCTTTCCCAGGGACTGAGAGCAATCTATTTGCGGTCCGCTCCCAACACAGACTACGATGGGATAATCCAGAACACATAGCCCCCTTAATCCAGGGCATTCCACTGGGCCCGATGTCAAAGTAGTCTAGAAGCAGGATCTTACGTGAAACGCCTTATTTCCTCAGCCGAGCGCCGGTTAATTCGCCTCCAGCACTACTTTCGGCCCTACACATCCCTCACGCTCAGCCTCTCGCGGGGACTCAAAAAGCCGTTTTCACTTCAGCGCACAGAAAAGCTGAAAGCTAGGGGCAGGCAACCGAGGAGCAAGCCGACCAAGAACAGAGCAGCACCCCGCTCTGTTGCACAAGTACAGCTCGAAACAATTTGGAGAACTCTTCAGGAAAACTATTTTCCCGAACGAAAAGACTTGTTGGACTATCAAGTAATTTGGTCAAAGCGCAGGCACACGGCAACTCTTGCTTCCTGTAACGTTTACCGAAAACGAGTACTCGTCGCGAGCGCTATGAACCAAACCCTCAGTGTTGAACACCTCCCCGCACTCATCTACCACGAAATGTGTCACGCTGTTCTTGGCGAACCAAAGATTCGAAAAGGTCGAAGAGTTATTCACGGAAAAGAGTTCCGCGCTCTGGAGCGGCAACATCCCGATATACCTAAATTGAACACCTGGATAAAGAGCGGTAGCTGGCATCAAGCTGTACGCAAGTACGAAGACGGAAAATAGTATCAGTTCCCACTTACCCCTTTTTTTCTATCAACGCATCAGGTGATGCGTTGATAGAAAAAAAGGGGTAAGTGGGAACTGATACTATTTTGTAAGCGTTCAGCTATAGCTGGGCGAGCATTTTTTTGAGCTGCTCGCGAAACTCTGGCTTCTTTTCTTGACTCAAGGCGGTTTCCAAAAAGACTTTTGCTGTCTCTTCATCTTCCAAACGTAGAATCTTGTTATAAGCAAAGAGCCGTGTGTAGTCGTTTGGATGCAAGGAGAGATTACGTAGCTCGGTAATACTCGGCTCCCAACCACGAGATTTTAGATTTAATGCTATCCAAGGATCTAAGCTCGAAGCTTTTTTCTCGGCTCTTGTCGAGAGCAGCAGTGACACAAGTAGATCTATCGGTGGCTCACTTGTCATAAACGCCTGAATTTTGTTTGGCTTGGCATTCTCTGGATCTTGGAGTAGTCCAGCGAGTCTTGCTAATTGTTCAGCATCTAATAGCTCTGGCTTCTCACGAACCGCACGTAGCACTGCTAAGGAACCAGGGTGAGCGAACTTGACCCGATTAACTGCCTGATCAATAGCGTAGCTTCGAAGGCCTGGGTTAGGATGCGTAAATAGTTTTGCGATATTCTGCGCGAGAACCCCCGAGGAGGGTGGTGCGCCAGAGAGCACGAAAAGCTTGTCGCTGTCTTCTAATTCTTCCCACTTTGTAAGCTCAAACGCTCTAGCCCAGACGATCTCCGGATGACTCAAGACAATATTTGGATGATTCAGCAAATGTTCAATAATAGTCTTCGCCGCATAGTTATCTTGAGAGAACAGTAAAGCAAGTGCCTGCAATCGCTCTGAGGTGTCAGACTGTAGATACAGCGCTAGGTCATCAGCTCGTTCTATTCCACGGGCCTGAAATCTCGCCAAGTGCTGCACGATAGGATCCGCAAGATTGAGTTCTGGATTCTTTTGCGAAATCTGTAAAAACGCAGGGCCTATCGGCGGTGGAAGTCGAGATAAGGTAGATGCAGGGATGCCGCCAAGAACTCGATTAAGGTTTGTTCCAGCGCTCGCCGCTATTGCAAGTAAGACTCCTGGATGACGATCATCAAGAGCTCCTAAGTCGCGTGGCGCTCGGTCACCGAGTAGACGTGCGAGACCAAATGCTAATGCCATCCGCCTGTCTTCTTGCTTGAGCTCCACTTCCCATCTCGTGTCAAAAGCAATCCTCAGCAGGGAAATATCAACAGACGGCATTTGCTCCCCGTTGTTCGCAGAAGCAACAATCAAGTCTTGCACAGACTTACTATCGGCTTCAGGATCAAGAGCAACCTCAGCAACTGTAATCATTCGCGACGGAATTCGGCTCTGCCAATCAAGCCGAAGTTCGCTGACATTATACTCCACCATTTCGTAGCCAAGAGGAGCAACGCGCATAAAATAGTAAATCACGCCTAAGACTCCGAACAGTCCTAGAACAAACCAGCCGAAAGCTTTAGAATCTTCCTTGCCAGCGGCACGCTCATGTGGTGCTGGCTTTTTAGTGCTAGGCTCTTCCAAGGTCATAGAGGGAATTTCTTCAAGAACCTGTAGGCCAAAGCCCTCTTCCTCTGTGAAATCCTCGAATACATCTGCAAGATCGCTCTCTGCCGAAAATGACTCTTCCTTTCCAGACTCTCGGCTGAATCGATCCTCTGCATCGAGACCGGTCTCTTTTTCGATTTGCTGAGAACTGGACGGCTTATTTTGTTTCTTAGGCGCAGCCGGTTTAATCTTACCTGGCTTTACGATTTTGCCACGGTGAGAGGATTTCTTTTCTTCCCTCTCAGGCTCAACCTGCGTGGGCTGTGTCGAGACGCTACTATCGAGCACCGCAACAAAGTCTGATAAACGTGGACGGTCTTCATTACTCTCTAAGATCATCTGTGAAAGAATTTCGTCAAAGCCCGCAACACGTTCACGAATATCATCTCGATTCTCATCGAATTGAGATTTTTTTCGAAGCCCGAGCAAGAGACGCTTTACAATGTGCCCAAGCCCAAAGACATCAGCGGAAGCCTCAAGCTCAGTAGAACCAAGTATCTCTGGAGCAATCGTCTTGAGAATATTTGCGGGCACATCCTTCGCACTTTGCACAAGTGCGCTCGCCACTCCTGCATCGAGCAGAGCAAGTTCGCCGTTGTTTAGCCGCGCGATGTTACTTGAAATAATATGACCGTGGACGACACCGTGCGAATGCCAATCACTGAGCTGTTCGCAGAGTTCATGAATTAGGGAGAACACTTGCTCTTCGTTAAGCTGGAAATTTCCGCCAAACTCTTTTGTTAAGGTTTGTGGGACTAAGGCGCGACGATACCAAAGGTGATTCTTCGTCATGCCCCAGTCACGGAGACCACTTCCTAAATCAGAGAATTTGCTAAGACGCTTGAGTGACGCTTCGGTTCGAGCAAGTACTTCTGGAGCAAAAGTAATATCAGGGCCAAAGGAACGTATTAAACTTGGGCCATCTTCTTCGCCAAGCGCAACCGCCGGTCGAAGATCCCACGTCGCACGATTCTTTGATACTGCGAGAACGCCCGCTTTCGGGCAAGAGGAGTCTACAATTCGCTCTACCCGCTTTCGCTCAGTAGAACTTAGTTCATCAATAGAAGTTAGATTCAGGCCGTCTCGCGCGTTCAGTGCCGAACCCGGAGCCTGTGAATCATTTGCAACAAGAGCTAATTTCGGCTTCTTAGACACCAAGTATTCTCTCCACTAAAACCCATACCAACAACCCCCCAGACCAACAGCCCCATAGCAACAACCTAGTCTTACAGACTATCATGAGTGAGAACTCCATGAAGCCTGACAAGGAAACAGCCACGCGGCAATACGAAAACGCAAACTGCCTGTCTGCGTACGTAGTCTCGCTAAGCCCTCGTAACTATTATCAGTCTTTTCAGCCCGCTTACTTCAGCTAAGAGCTAAGGGCTTGATATTATTAGGGTCTAAGGAGGAGATTTTCGAGGGGATAGATGAGGCCTAGCTGCGACTGGCTAGAATCGAGTCAACTTCTTCAAGAAGCCGCCCAATTACTTCGTCGTAGGCGAACTTACCGACCAAGGACTCACCACGCTTAAGATTTACGAATGTTGGCGCACACCAAAGGCCCAAATCCGCTTCGTCTGTCTCACCCGGACCGTTCACGCGGCATCCCATTACCGCCACAGTCAGATCCTTCTCTTCGAAGGGCTTCAAGGCGGCTTTCACTTTCTGCGCAAGATCCACAAAGGCTCTATTCTCCACGCGAGAGCAAGACGGGCATGAAATCACATTAAGACCGCCATCAAGGAAATCAGGCACAGAACGAAATCTGCCTGCCTGCACATCTTCAATTATTTCTCGGGCAGTGAGTATCTCTTTGTCTTTTTCATTATCGGGCAGCGTAAGCGAAACACGCACGGTCTCCCCCACCCCTTGCGCCAACAATTGTTCAAAAGCAATGCGTGTCTTAATTGCGCCATCCGGCAACATTCCCGCCTCGGTCACGCCAAGGTGTAGCGGTATCATCGGCGCTCGAGCAGCAAACTCTCTATTAATCGCGACAACAGCACGAGGATCTGAACTCTTTAAAGAAACAACGAATCGCTCGAAACCTAAGTCCTCCATTATCGCAACATGCTGCTCGGCGGAAGCAAGTGCTGCCTGCATTGGATCATCCGCTTCTGCCTTTTGGTCAGGGTCAAGAGAACCGAAATTCACGCCAATTCTGATCGCACAGTCGAACGTCCCTGCTGTCTCAACAAGGTATTTCACCTTATCCTCGACAGGTACCGACCGCTGATGGTGGTGAAGATGGCCAGGGTTATAGCGGAACTTCTGCACGAAAGGGCCAGCCTTTTCAGCAAGTCGATAATTCTCTTGAAGGTCAACGACCAAATTGGCCGAAGTTTCCTTTCGAATCTGTTCAAGCGCTTCGATATCTTTGCGACTATCGATAGCGATTCGAATGATGTCCGCACCGGCTGCTTCGAGTAGACGAATTTGTGTTAGCGTGAGCGGAATATCTGTAGTCTTGGTGGCGCACATGCTCTGGATAGCAATCGGCGCCTCTCCACCAATCGCCACGCTACCGACGGGCACTCTTCGAGTGCTTCTGCGCGCACCCCGGTCACTACTCGTGAGGGGCTCCAAAACTGGTAAACTGCTACTCATCTTGCATTCCCGTTCCTAAGATTAAGATAGGGTTGGGCCTGAAATCGGCCTCAAATCCGCCTAATTTATAGCAGGTTTCTGTGGGCAATGAAAAAGGCTCTGAAAGGGGAAATAGGCTAGTTTTTTCTCCGTTGATACTGCGGATTAAGGTTTTTCTCAATTTAAGCCCCCCATTCGCAAAGCTCCCGTTTTACTGGCCGCCTAGCTTTCTATAGAATCATCCCCGAGTTTTAAGATCGGATATCAGCAGCAAAGAGCAGAGTTTGATGCAAGAAAATATAAAAGAAATCTTCGAACGGATTACCGAGTATTACGATGTGCCTCTTCGATTATCTAGTCGTTGTGAAGCGAAAGTTTATTACCGTGTAGAAGACTTAAACTCAGCCGATATCGATCTCTGCTCCAATTACATCGCGGAACGCCTTGTGAATGTTTGCCAACCTTCAGTTCCAGACGTTCTGATCAACCTACATGGTAACTTTACGGGCCTAGCAAACAACCTCGCGAAGACTCTCTCTGTTGGCGATGAGCCGCTAGAGGTGATTAGCTTAGAACAAGTGGAATCCGGTAACGGAATCGCTACCAGGCTAAAAGGATGTACTGTGGTTCTGGTTAATGATGTTATCACTACTGCCCGCTCTTGCCTGGAAGCACATACGAAGACGACTTTGATGGGAGCTTCGGTGTTGTCTTGGGCAGCCTTGATCGACCGCACTTTCGGTCCCGGACCAGTTCCGGTCGTAGCATCCTTTACGGGCGCTCCGATCAATCTCCTAGAAGCGCTGCCCTACTGAACGCTTGCACTAAGTGTTCACTAACTTCGACAAGGCATCGAGCTGAGTACTGTCGTCAAGAGTGGCTGTCTCAGCAGAAGAAAACTCTGCGCCGCGACCAGCATCTTTTTGGTCTAGCTCATCCAAATACATCAGCGAATCTTCCAGCATCCATCCAATGCGCTGCGCGTCGGGCCCCAAGGATCCTAGCGCGGCAGCAGCCCGCTGAATGTGTTCTCTCGCTGTTTGCTTAAGCTCAGTTTCAGTGTTCTTCGTTGACATTGGGCTTACCTTTTAGAAAGCAGATATCTATTAGAAATAACTTCTGCATCGAGACCTAGTGAAATTGCGACCTAGTAAAATTGCGACCTAGTGAAATTGAGACCTAGTGAAATCGAGACCTAGTAAAATACTACGGCTTACTTTAAGTAACTTATACTTCTTCCCGATTCTCGAAGCAAGCCAGAGACCGCCCTCAGCTCGAGTAGAGGGAGTCTGGAAAATATTGATTTTCATCATGCCCTTGGTCGGAATACGATGCGGACATGAAACAAGCTACCCTCTCTATATTTCGATTTGCCTCCCTCTCTCTTCTTTTACTCAGCTCTACCCTCGGCTGCGATTCAAGCAGAGGCGGCAATCCAAGCTTTGATCAAGACAAGATCAGCGCGCAAATAGGTGATCTCATTAATGGTGTGATCAAGGGTTCAGACGCACCACTTGAAGAACTACAGAAACTTCATCAATTCGAGTATCAGATCGTACGACTTTCGGTTGATAGCAGTCCGAAGGCAATGGAAGGCGCACTTGATCAACTTGGAAAGCAAAGATGGGATTGTTTCCATGTAGAGAAGCAAACCCTTCTTGATTCAGAGCAGAAGAAACGTCGCGTATTTACTTTTTTCTGCAAACGGAAAGGAGAGACACCTCTTCGATACGTTCCGAGAAGCATCTTGGGGCGTTAGACGAAAATAGTAGTTCTGAAGAAAGGACTATGTAGACTTCTCTGGCACTAAGCGCTTTACTCTTCGAAGAAGCACTTTCTTAGAGACAGACTTTGCACAGAA
>QIGM01000572.1 GCA_003230795.1 bacterium | reverse complement strand
ACTTGCAACGCCAGCGACTCCACTCCAGAAAAAGGCAATTGCCCGACGGCAACTAGCGGCACACTCGTCTCTAGAATAACACCCAGCGCTTCTCTCACCTCATACTGCGGCCTACTTGTGCTAAGAATCGCAACATCAGCAGCAGCGGTGTAGCGAGATAGTGCTGAATCCCCTGCACTATCTTCAACAAAGTGAATGTAATTATCGAGGTGTAGGGACGCTACTTTCCTCTCAAGCTGCTCAACGTATCCGCCATCAAAACCGGTCCCAGCATCTACCTGCAACACGTAAAGATGCAAGTTGGGAAATCCAGCTTGAAGCTGATAAACCGCCGCAATAATGTCTTCGATTTTCGATTCCGGTAGACCGAAATCAAAACAAACCGCGACTTTCGCCTCGCTTGAAATACCAAGACTTCTTCGTTCCGCCTCTTTAGTCTTTGAGGATTTCGCTGTTATAGCACTCGGAACTACAAATAATTTTTGTCGCTGAATATCAGCTGCGACCGCGGCATGAACCGCACGGTGATTGTCAAGAAATATTGCATCGCTTTGATTTCTCAAAAACGATTGCATCTCGCCCAGTGCATTCGTATCAAGCACATGAGCAACAATTCCAATGCCCTTTCCTCGTAGGACTTCAATTAGATTTGAAAATTCAGGAGTGTCAAAAAATGGGAAAACACAGTTTACATGGAGAATATCGATTCCAGCGGCTTCAAT
This sequence comes from bacterium, assembly GCA_003230795.1. GTDB lineage: Bacteria > Bdellovibrionota_C > UBA2361 > SZUA-149 > SZUA-149 > SZUA-149. The sequence goes on along the minus strand of QIGM01000572.1, from coordinate 10,517 downwards.
AGTAGATTGAAGCTCAGCGTAATTGGTACTGGTGCGCTTCCAGCATCGCTTAACGGCAGGACCGTCAACGCGAACTCTGCGCTGTTCAGAAACAGACTCAGCAAGCACTACAACTTGCTCGGAACCGAAGTTCCTTAGAAAACGGTCAACGTATCGCGTAACCGCCCAGTCCTGATTGTACGTCGTTAACAGACCAATTTTTGCCACGGTTTATACCTTCTATCCTTCGCGCTTTGGCTGAAGCGCTTACTGCCAATTGCTGTTCCATGTTCAAAACTATTGACCTTCAATCATCCCGCACTCACCATGCTTCGGCGTATGGGATACTTCGATCACTCCAATTTATGATGAGCATAATCGCCCGTAGTTTCAGCTTGAATGGGAGAAATTATGCTTTATTTGTTTTTAATTAAAAAAACTTGAATTACCTAAGTCCTCATAATCATTAGTATTTGCTGAAATATGGCTATATTCGCCCCATAATTGACGCGGTATAATACTGAGAAATATAAGAATTAATCAGTATTTGTCAGGTATTGCTCTTTGCTACTGTAATCCTCCGACCGCTGGAATGCCTTGACCACCTGAAGAGATACCGATGACTAGAAAAAAAGAGCGTGAGCTCATAAGCGCAGAGCAAGTAGCAAACTATGTTGTTTGCCCAGAGGCCTGGCGCTTAAAGTTCGTCAGTGGACAAAAATCGAGCACCCCAACGGAGCGTCCTCAAGCTGGAAGAAAGATCCGAAAGGACTGGGTGGAGAAGCAAGAGCTATCTCGCACACTTAGCGGCTACGCGAAAATCGTTTATCTACTTATCGTGCTCGTCGTGATTGTCGTATTTCTCATGGACATAAAGCGAACAGCCGGCGGTAATTCTAATTTTCTGCGAACTAAAACGACATCCCCACAGGTCAAGCAATCTCAAACCTCTGTGCCAGTCTTGCCAGAAGAAGAGAGCTTGCTAAACGAGTCGTGGACCAAAGTCATTCGAGAGTCAGAGAAAAGCATCCCCCCAGAAATCGCGTATCTTCTTCTTATCGTTGGTGTCCTAATCGTCCTGTGGGATTTTTTCGAACGTCATAGTCTAAAAATTAGACGAGACTCTGGTCTGGCGAAAGGTGCTGAGGTAATTTCTGCGAAGGACAGCGCCCTGCAACCATCAATTGTTAGGGTATCTGAAGCACTTGGACTTTCTTCGAAACCAGACGCGGTCATTAAGGAAGATGGTGTTCTTATCCCAGTTGACATTGAGCCTATGGGTAAGAAGATCAGAGATAGGCACGTAGTCGCTACCTTGGTCCACCTTCGTGTTTTAGAAGATCTAGAAGGAACACGTCCTCCTTATGGCGTCCTATTGATGGGAACAAAGAAGCGATTAGTAAGGATTAAAAATACGGACGAAAAGCAGCTTTGGCTTGATTCACTGCTCGAGGAAATGCATTCAATCCGCGAGGGCGTGCCTGCAATTCCCACTCCTGTGTTCGCGAAATGCAGAAACTGCGACGTTGGTGAAATATGCGAGCATAGAGCGAAAAAATAGTATCAAAGAATAGTATCAGTTCCCACTTACCCCTTTTTTATCAGCGCATCAGGTGATGCGCTGATAAAAAAGGGGTAAGTGGGAACTGATACTATTCTTTCTGATACTATTTTTTTTCTACTCCCCGGCAGACTCTTCTGCAGCAGGTGCTTCTTCTTTGGCCTTTGGGGCTGGAACATCGAGTAGTTTTTCAGACAAAAGTACTTTTACCTTCGCGTCACCACTAAGCCATGCTCGGTTCCCGTCTTTTACCGCATAGCGCTTAGAACGCTTTTGGTAAATCGTATAGTCTTTCGTTTCCTTAATTACTTCCATTGTATCTCCTCTTAGATCAGCTAGACGCTGCGACTGTAGCAAAGATAAAGGTCCCTAGCCAGAAACACAAAAGGGGCAGCGAAAAGGCTTCGAGCTTAACGTCTAATTAGTCAACGTTATTTTCGTAGAATTCGCTTCGCAGAACTGTTTTAGCGATTCTAGCTCTGGAATAAGCTTCGCACCTATTGTTTCACCTAGTGCCCACCAAGATTGAAACATCTGCTGCTGGAGTAGCTGCTGACATATCTCTTGAGTCGACATTATGTGCACATTAAATGCTTCGATCTCTGTTTGCATTCTCACTGGCTCAACTGAGAGTAGAGTCAGATACCAGTTTACGAAGGCAAGTAGATCATCAACTGCCACTGCAAGCATAGTATTGGCTTCATCACTCTTTCCGTCACTGTAGTCGCCTGCTACCTGAGAAAATTCTTCGATAATCTGCGCGAGATAGCTCTCTGCCGTAGCCATTCGCTCCAGAAGATACTTCTCTTTCTCTCCAGTCGCGATTTCAAGCGTGGCGCTTCCGTGAGAATGCAAAGGCGAGCGCCAGTCATCGTCCGCGAGAGGTTTTCCCTCGAGAACCATCTGCGTGATAATAGTATCAGGGTCGATACTCGCTTTCACAAGTTCAACCAGATCGCCCATCGTGCCGACACTGCCCATGTCCGCTGTAAAATTTTGTCCATCTACTTTCACGTCAATCATTGCGCGCTCTCCCTACTAAGTTGGAAATATTCAAAAAGCTGGCCGAAGCGAGCGCTACGTCTCGCAAGGCTTTCATAGAGTTGATTCGTATTGTCGATAAGTCCCACCGGATCGTCACCACGGAGATTTTCCTTCTCCATGATGAATATCCGTATAATTGCACCAATAACTGGGGATGCGAGTGAAACCTCCTCGATTTTCTTATCGAGGAGCTGCAAGAACATATTGAGCTCTGTCAGAGTTGCTGCGGGTGTGCTCGCATCTTCCACAGCGTTTCTTAGTATTGTAAGAGCCTTAGATCCTTCCTGACTAAGCGCAATCGCTTGTTCAATTCCTGCAAGCGATTCGTGTGACCACTCTTGCGGGAGTTCAGGTTTCTCAGATGAAGGAAAAGCTGGATAAGGCACTTTGGAAAATTCCTCTTTCCACAACACGCGATACGCATCTTTTGCATTTTCCAGATAGCCACGCGGCTGACCCTGCTTGTGCATAAGTCCATTCATCGGCTTGAAATCAAGGTAACCGTCATCATCAAACTCGGAACGGTAAACGATAACGTCCTTAGGATTCGCCAAAGCGGGTGGAATAGAAATATTCCCCTCTTGTCCTATTGGCGTTTGCAGACGGACCTGCACAAGATAAGCAACCAGTTCCGGACTTATGAGAGAATGGCAGTCCGGGCGAGCGCAAGGATAGTTTGGATTACACGGATTGCACGCAATCTGTGGCTGCAAAACAAAGTTGCCTTCGCTATAAGGACCAGTTTCAAAACATAATGCTGAAGCAAGAAACAAGGCGACTACCGGGGTTCCTACAGCAACTGATAGGTGCATCGGTCCGGTATCGCCGGTAATGAGTACGTCTGCGGTTGAAAGAATTCCTCCGAGTTCGCCGAAGCCGGTCTTCCCCACCGCACTCACCGCTCGAGGATGTGGAAACCGCTCGAGGATGGCGTCAATCACGGGTGCCTCTGATGGCGCGCCAGTAAATATCACTCGCGCATTCATATCCTCAACTAAAATCTTTAACAGAGCAACAAATCTCGCGGTTGACCATTGCCGTTTCTCTTGACTCGCTCCCGCTTGAACACAGATCAGTGGTCCGTCACAATCTAAATTATGATCGACCAAGAATTGCTGAGCAAAATCTAGAGATTCTTGCGGCACATTGTATTTCAATGAGCGTGGATGCTCCTTGACCTCCGCAGCCGAGCGAAAAATATCAACTAGATTAAGTGAATTGAAATCTCTGTTGGAGTGATACACAAAAGCCGCAAAGAGCATTGCCCAGGGATCCGCCATGATGCGATATCCTTCGTCATCAGCAAGCCATCCTCGGTTCTCCTCAACATTAAGCATCTTGATCAGCAGTGCCGTATAGGCGGAATTCGACATATTCAAGCAGTAGTCAAATTCCATTTCCCGAAGGTCTTTCACCACTTCAGTCAAATACTTAAACGACTCAACGATACCGTCCTGCTCCCGAATCACTGAGCGGATAAGAAATCCTATGTCGAGGACATACACTTCGTCGATACACGGTATCCCTTTGCAGATCTCAGCAAACTCTCGATCAATCACTACAGTGATGCGTGAGTTCGGGTTCTCTTTCTTGAGCCCTGCGATCGTCGGTGACATTTGCAACATGTCACCGAGGCGAGTAATCGCCACAAGTAGAATGTTATTCCTCGTCTTCATCGATTTTCCGTAGACTCTTGATTGTTCTTACTTGAGATCGGACGTGATGAAGAAATAGCAATTTCTGCTCTGCTTCACTCAATACTCCATCCCCTGCCTGGATATCATCGACCAGCTCAGAAAGCTGCGGTTCGCTTCCGCGCTCATATACCTTGGTAAACATTTCGTGTAGATCCGGATACGGCTCAGCAAGATCGAGCGTTCTTGGCCATGGCCCACTCTGAATGCGATTCTTCAACTGATCGTAACGATCCGCATAGATATGCTCGAGCATCTGCGTTATTCGAGACTGATAGGTATGATCCTTCAGTGCACGCTTGCGTGCTGCCTGACACACAGCACTTCGCTCTTCGGGATGAGCCAGGTAGTAATCGATTTTATCGTGCATCTCCGTCTCATCGGAGAATGTTATTACTTCTTTTCCTACTTCAAAAAGCTCTGGAAGAAGGCTGCGATTATCTACCAACTGAAAGGCACCGGTAGAGGCGAGTTCGAAAGTCCGTGGATTAACAAAGTCTCCAAACGGCTCGACCCCATCTCGCTCCGCACTTGAATGTAGGTTTACGTTGATCTTAGATGCGTTAAAGATCTTAACGTAGTCTTCAACAGAAACCCGGGCGCCTCCGCGCTGAACGATCTCGGTGAAGGGTACCATCTTAGGCCATTCCGTTCCCCAAATCTTGAAATCTCGATTCGTAAACGTTGAGAACACATGGCGTCGATTATTGTAGCCCGCGCCGACAAATGACACGTCTGAACCGTATTCTTGCTGCTCTTCCTCAGTTAGAGCCAAGGGCGCGTGTCGCGTAGGATCGCAAGCTACCGGGAGGTATATCCCCCGCCCTGCTCCAGCCTCTTCGACTAGCTTTGGAAATTCGCCCTTCTGAATGACGAACATATAATCGTAGTACTTTGATATTTCCTGCCAGGTCGTGAACCTTCCGCAATCCTCCACAAACCACATCACCGTAATAATTCCGCGCTTACGAATCTCTGTTAAAACCTTAGGAGAGAGTGGAGCCTGCGCCAGGCAGATGAGAATATCGACTGGACGCTCACTAAGTCCTTCCAGCACAAGCGATGAAATCGTCTCTACATACTGACCTTCCACAACATCCCGACGCGCCTTGCTCTTAAGGAAAGATGGAAAATGGTTAAAAGGTTCGTAGAGCTCCTGCAAATCGTAGGGAGTCGTGCGCTGGTCAAGTGCCGTAAGGGCATCTGCAGTATAATGAGAAATCGGTAATGACCCACCATAGAGCGGCCCTACTACTCCGATGGTCGGTCGTAGGCTTCCGACACCACGTGCAGATTGAAAGCTTCGTCGAACATCGTCTGCGATATTATCGCCTGAAGCTTGTGTTTGAGGATGTATCACAAGCTCTACGCCATCAAGGGCTTCGAGCGAGGTTAGATACTTCCGCAAATCATCAAAGCTAGTGACAATCCCGGAAACTCTTGCGAGAACAGCGCTACAATCCCGTATTTTCATCGCCGCACTAATGACTTCAACTCTTGGCTCAAAGACAACTATCCGCTTACCGCTTTGGGCAATTAGCGCTTCGAGATGATAGGCATCGGCAAATCCCACGACAAGGAGTTCACTTTTCTCTTCAACACCGTGAGCATTGAGCGCCCGCTCAGCCCAGACTTCGGCAGAACGAGCCGGCTTGCTACTATTACTAAGCGGCAAGCCCTTGAAAGAAAGAATAGGTTGTCCATCACCCGACTCAACAGCTGTTACAAGCGAGCCAAGTTCTGCGTTCTCGATTAAGCTCTCGAGTGCAGGGAAATTATCTCGCAACGCTCTCATGTTCTTCTCGAGAAGCTCTGCTGAAAAGAACGATCCCAGCGCTCCACGTCGACTCGGCATTGAAACCAAAGGAGCTGCTTCTTTAGTCTGCGGTTGTTCTTGTTGTGCGCTCTCTTTCTCGAATCGGCGAAGCTCTTCGAGTAGCTCGAGCACATCTGACTCGGCTTTATCGTAGTGCGTGACTGCAAACTCTAGAGCAACACGCGCGCGCTCCGCCTCTCCATTATCAAGGTGCTGATGAGCGCGAGTCAGTGCCATGAGATACTCTGTCTCAGAGCCAACCCAGGTCGTCTCTGCTTTCTTCTCGCCACCTGGCAATAAGGCATCAAGAACATCTTCATGTCTTGCCGGAGTATTCATCTCAGTTCTACTGAGACTCACGATTTCCGCAACTAAACCCTGTTCATGATCAGAAACTTCAAATGGGAGATGTAGCTCTTCAGACTTCTCCACCTGAAAACCCGCCCGTTCCGCGGCTTGTGTAAATTCTTCTTTGGAAAAACTACGAATCGCGATTGTATCTTCAACACTAGTATTCTGTGCCGAGCCCAAATACATTTGCAGCCGCATCCGTCCACCAGGGCGCACAACTCGCGCTAGCTCAACTAGATACATCGCGATGACAGACACAGGCATGCTGCTCATCGCGGCAAAGGTATAGGCGAAATCAATGCTCGAAGAATCGATCTTGTCTAGACCAACCCCGTCACCGAGAAGCAATCGAACATTACTTGAGTCAGAGAGTAGACGACCGGCTTCAGCGATCGCCTTTTCAGAAACATCCAGCCCTACAACGTCCCCAAAGACTTTAGATGCAGAATGAAGGAGCCGTCCGACACCGCAACCAATCTCTAGCGCTGTTTGCTTCGCTAGCTCATTGGCATCAAGCCCATCGATAAGGATTTCGAAATCTCGAGCGCCTGCGCTGAACATCTCGTCATCGCTCGCGATACCGTCACTCATCCAGTAACGGTAGTCGTGAGCAACTCGTCGATCCCACTCCTGGCGCATTCTCTGGCCAAGTTGCAACAGTCCTTGCTTTCCTGAGTCTTCCAACATTACCCCTCGAATCCTCGGAGCTATCGAGGATAAGACCTTATTCTAGAGAAATCCCACTCCCCCCTAATCGCTTCAATGGATCTGAGGGAAACTTCACTTGTATATTGATGCTAAGGATCCCTAAAAGGACGCTCGAGGTTACAAGTAGTTAGAAAAACTAAAGTTTTGAAAAGGGAAGGTCCGCGGAGAGAGTTTCTGAGGCACTTTCGTGGAGTGTCGTATTTCCGTCTAGTAAACATCTGTAATATTTGAATTCTTAGGGCAAGTTCTTACATCGGAAGCCTCCGGAACCCTTGACTAAAGGCTACTATTTTTATATCTTTTCATAGCTCCTTATCTCAACACTACCCAAGCCATATAGTGGAAGATCGTTTCCCATCGACGGAGTTGCTCTGTCGAAATGTTTTACAGCAGGTTCCCCTATTTGTTCGCGTCGAACGCGGCAGGAGTCAAAAAATGACCGAGTTTTTGAAAATAGAAGAAGATGGCGTGAAAGTAAAAGAGATCCTAAGCGCCAAACTACTTTCGGCAGCACAGGAGTTGACCGGGAAGCATTCGATTTGGGTGCTCACCGGAGGTTCCTCAGTGCCCTTTTGGGCAGAACCAGTGATACGAGCCGTATCCTCGCTTCCTCTAGCAAAGATTTGCCTCACGGACACCTTCCTCGAACAAGATGCACTTGCCCAAGGAAGAGAGGACACCAACGAAGAAGCCGTCCTCAGTGCCGGACTATTCGAGGCTTTGGCACGACAGAAAATTTCTGCCGGCCAATTGTTGTTTCCGAACTTCAGCCTTACCGAGCCACAAGCCATTGCTGACGACTTGAATCGCCGAGTTCTCGAGCATCGAGGCAAAGCAAAGTTCGACGTTGTGATTGCTTCAGCCGGTGGCGGAAACTACTACAGCGGTGGACCAGTCGATCCCGGCCATGTATTCGGCATCCCGCATGGGCAGCCGGAGGTCTTTGAATCAGAAGGACCGTATGTGGTTGTTAACGACATGCCAAAACCACCGTCGACGCGAATTACGTTAAACGGTACCGGCATTGAAAGGATGTTCACGTTTTGCTTAGGCGAAAAGAAAATCAACGCCCTGCTGAACCTTCAAGACGAACTTCCGCCAGAGCTATGCCCGGCGGGATTGGCTCACACTGTACGCGAAAGTGTAGTTGTCCACAGTTAGACAAGTGAGTCGGTAAATCGAAGAGGTCAAGTCTAAGCTTCGTCTTAGACTTGACCGTTTCTTCGTTTCCATTGAGGTTTTTTATAGGCTCAAAGGAAACGATCTCCGCTCACCTTTCCCAATTTAACCGAAAGACCGAAAAAAATATCCAAGGTTCCCGCAATAGGCCTCAAACCCCTTTACCCTGTTTTTCTTCTAAAACGCGGCACCGATTCCGACATTCAACTCCTGGCCTCGACAGAGCGAGGTGCCGATCGTGTCTTCGTAGGCGGGGAATTTGTATTCTACTCGAAAGATTATGTTATCTTTAAAGATAGCGAAGATAGGGCCAGTGTGAATTCGAGTTCCACCAGAGGCACCCGTGGTGAGGCTATCTCCTCGTTCGTTGTAGCGCGCGGAGATGTCGAGCATGAGAGTTGCACCGATATTCAGGGGGTCATTAGTGTAGACTCGGTAACCCCAGTCGATATTCAGACCAGCTTCATCGCCATCTCTTCGTCCGTGTTTCCCGTCACTGTCTCTCCAATAGAAGATATCGTAGAGCTGTGACCAGCGTGTGTCTTCTGAGCTGTAGGATAGACTTACTCCGTAATCCCAGCTTCCGTTACTTATTGGAAAATCGCCTGAGGTTTTCCCTGTTGGCAGGCGAAGAGAAGGAGTGATGCTAAAGCTATGAGTGAAAGCGCCTTTGTTCTCGTAGAGCTTTAAGGGAACGCCGAGAACGAGATCACCAAGTCCTTCATTCTTTTGTTGTTCGCTCGAATCTCCTGAGGCTACCCGTCTTCTCTGCTTTACGTAGGGAAGCTTGAAGGTGACCCGCTTGGAGCGGTCAAAGGTATAGACGCCTTCGAACCAAGTTTCTTCAACGTAGCGACTCAGTCCTAAAGGGTTATCTATCTCCGAATCATCTCTTAGTAGCTCGTCTGAGCCATAGCTTTCGTGACGAAACTGAAACCCATAGCCTCCCGCCCATCGCGGAGCCTCGTTCATAACAGGCTGATCTGCGTAGGAGTAGGTCGGACTACTTAGCTGAAATAATGCGAGCGCTGAAAGTACGACTACAAATAGAGATTGCCTATCTCTCATTGTGCTCGATTGAAACAGTTTCATATCCAGCCTCGATAACAATGTTTCTTAAAACCTCTTCGTCAACGCTCTCACCGGGAAGCACCGCAATGGTCACGCTTTGCTCCTCTGAATTTGTACGAATTCCATTCTCGTATTTTGTCGTATCCACGAAAGGAAGCTTAGAGATCTCTTTTCGTATTCCGTAGGAACAAAATCCACAGACTGCTCCGTTGACTCGAACGGTGATTTCTCTGTGGGGAGCAGATTGAATCTCTCCGGTCTTAGCTGAACAGGCCGCCATTAGTACAACGAATAGACACGCAAGCACTCTTTTCATTTAAAACTCCGCTAGACTATAAAAACAAATATTCGCTTCTTACTTCTTGATTTAGGATGCCTCGATCTCTGCTCTTGCGCCATTATTAAAATTAGCGCTCCAACTAGGTCATTCGAGGCTCACCGGAACACTGCTTGAGGATAAACTTTCGCCAACCGCGACCACCCCGGTCGCACCATAGAAAAAGGCCGCATAACGACGGCCTTTTTAGTATTTTCAGTTGTAGATAATGAGAGAAGAATCTCTAAAAGGATACGCTAAGACCTTCGAAATTGCTGAGCAATTGAAGTAGGCGTAGGTGGCAAGGTAAGTTCTTGCGTATGCCCTATTCCCTCTCCTTAAGCGTACTCGGCGAAAAGGCACGCAATCACCAAGACGAGTATTTCACTTACTGACTAAACTCGAAAACCAACAAGCATCGCGCGCAGGGACGGCATTCCAGACTACCTACTAGAATCGGGTTTGATCTAGATCATAATATTGACTTTATGCCTTTGATAAGAAAGAAGTTCAGCGTTTTAAACATTCACCTTGGAGTATCGAGCCATGAACTCCCTCAACAGCAGCGTTTCTCTGTTCCGCAAAGCTACAGTCTTTGTTTTTTTTTCGCCGTAGTCTTTTTTCGCCCTTTTTGTGCGATGGCACAGACTGTGGAGTTTCCTGCCGTCGGAGTTTGGAATGGATTTCTCGCGCACGTCAATGTCGTAGAGTGCAATAGCTTAGTTCCGAGCGACGTTAAGTACCGCCTAATTCTTCGAGCGAATTCTAGTGCGCAACTTGCCTCCAGCACCTTTGATC
>QIGM01000570.1 GCA_003230795.1 bacterium | reverse complement strand
AGAGCCCGAGTCAGAGGCGGCATAGCTTGGGATAGTTTTAAATCTTAGTATTATCGCCTTTATATTGAAGGAGTGAATACGATGAAGAAGCGTCATCAAGCAGAAGTAACTCTTAGAGAGTCCTGCGTTCTATTCTATCATTCCGTGCCTGAGTGCGAGTTGCACGAGCTCTGCGTTACTTCCTACGCCAAGCTTTTTCATGATGTTTGAGCGATGGCTATCGATTGTTCGCGGAGAGATGTGGAGAATCTTGGCGACGTCTCTGTTAGGTTTTCCTTCACTCAAGAGCTTCATCACTTCTCGTTCCCGAGAAGTGAGGCTACCGAGCACTGAGCTACTTCCAGATTCAGAAGGATCTTTGCCGATAACACCGCTTGCGACAGAAGGGCTGACGTATGTCTGGCCTTTTAGTAAGGCACGAATTGCGAACTTCAATTCGTCGCTATCTGAGCTTTTCGGTATATAACCCTTTGCTCCTGCCTGAAGCGCATCAGAGACGGACCCCTCGTCCTCTCTTGCAGAAAGTACGAGAATACTTGGTTTGTCTTTTAGCTTTTGCAAGCGTGCAATAGTTTCGACCCCGCCAAGATTTGGCATCGTAAGGTCAATAATAAGGAGATCTGGGTGGTGCTCGTCGATAAGAGGTAGGACCTCAAAGCCATCTCCTGCCTCGGCTACCACGCTCATACCTTCCATAGCATCTAGAAGAGAACGCAAGCCTGCACGTAGTACAGCATGGTCGTCCGCTATTATTATCTTAGTCTGCATGGCCAGGACCCCTTTGATGGGAAACTCAATACCCTACCTATCGACCAAAATGTTCAGAAACTGGAACGCTATTCCAAAAGTTGGTTCGGCATTTGCAATCTAGCTCCTAGGTTCTGCAATTCATTACTGGATTGCACATGGTTTAGTCGTTAATTGACTCATGAAAGGTTTACCAATGATGCGTAATTTGCATAGTGAATACAGAGACTTAACCCGAGTGGTCTCGGGGGTGAAGTCTGAGTTCTCGGTAAAATTAGCGGAAATACCTCGCCAATTTAATGACCGCGAACGTGGCCGAAGCGCCACTAGCTTGACACTACGCATTGCTGGTTTTGGAGAGCAGATATGGCTCTAGAATTAGATATTCAGAGTTTAATGGACATCGGATTACTGCTGTTACTTGGCTTTGGTGCCATGCAGCTCTTTGTCGCACGTACGAGTAACGCTGACGGCGCAGAGGCGAGCTGGAGTCATGAACTGTATAGCCTTGAAGAGTCACTTCGTGAACTCATTGGTGAAGCAGGAGCAGCCAGTCGTAACCTCGATCGAAACCTTTTACAGCGTAAGCGAGAGCTTGAGGGCCTTCTTAAGGAGTTCGACGCTAAAGAGAAAAGTGTAGAAGCAGTAGAACCAAACGTTTCGAAGATTCCGGTAGAAGACCTACCAAATGAAACTTGGGGACAAGCAGCACCTGAGCCCAAGACAAGGGAAGCTGAGACACCTGCTCCGAAGGCCGCCTCATTGAGTGGTGGTTACGGGGCTGGTGGTATTCCTAAGAAACCGGCGGCGTCTAAAAAAGTAACACCGGAACAAGCACTAGGCTCACTAGTAGCGGGCGCACAAGATACAGCCACTCTTTCTAAACAACTCACGAAAGAAGTTCTTCGTCAGCAAGCAGAGCTAAGAGGAGCAGACGATAAAGAGCATGCTGCTTCTCAGGCGCTGGCAGATCAAATGGCAGAGGCAAATGAGCGAGCGGATCTGGATGACAATGAGCGTGTCACCTTTGATTCGACGAGCATCATGGATCCGATGACCTATAAGATTGCACGTCGTTTGATTGCAGCAGGAAAAGAAATTCACGTAGTGGCAAGGAAGCTGGATCTTCCGGTTTCTGAAATTCGTCTACTCGACCGCCTCATTCGAAGAGAAGAGGGTCGAAGCGTAGAAGAGTTCAGCTCTGAGGAGTCTAGTGTAGAAGAGTCCAGGGCAGAAAGCACACCTGCTCCGGCACGAACGTCGCCACTAGAGAACCGAATTGAAGCATCAAGTTTATCGGCAGAAGAATCACTTGGCGAGGGTTCGTTCTCAGCTCCTGCAGGACGCTTTGAATCGAGTTCATTCTTTGGCTCCGCTACTGAACCGAGTGTTGCGGTAGCGGAAGAGCGAGATGAACAGCCAGTAACGCCGGTTGTGAGCGATTTAGATCAAGATATTGAGCGGGAACTAGCCCTACTCTAGTGAGGAGAAAGTAAATGGATAGAGGACTCTACGTAGCAAGTTCTGGTGGTCTAGTTGAGACCCGTCGACTTGATGTGGTCGCAAACAATGTCGCAAACGCCAGTACCGTTGGGTATAAGGCACAGCGAATAGTAAGTCGTCAGCAGGAGTTTAGCGACACCTTGGCGTCCATTGTGAATGCGCCGAATCGCGCTGCGAAAGACCAAGAACAACTTCCAGGTGTGACTGATATTCGGACCGTAACGGATTTCTCACCCGGTCCGATTAGCCACACGGGTAATCCACTCAATGTGGCACTGACTGAGCCAGACACATTTTTCGTGGTGGATACTCCCGACGGTGAACAGCTTACGAGAGCGGGTAACTTTACCTTGGACGAACAAGGTAACATTGTCACCCCTGATGGCCATTCTGTACTCGGAGAGGGTGGAGCGCTTACCGTTGGTGCAGGGATGCCAAAGATTACAAGTAACGGCACTGTGCTCGCAGATGGAGAGAATGTCGGCAGGTTGCGAACGGTTCAAGTAGAGAACCCATCGGAGCTTGAACGTCGGGGTGGAGCTAGATTTGTTCCACAAGGAGGTGCTGAGCCTACAGTAGTAGAAGCATCAGTTGTGCCAGAATCAGTAGAGATGCCGAATTTTAATATTGTCGAAACGATGGTGGAGATGATCTCTACTCAACGATCCTTCGAAGCGTATTCGAAAACAGTAAAAACTATCGATGACATCAATAGTGTTGCACTACGAACTGCAAAATCGCAATAGCGCTGATAAGATAAGAGGAGGTTTTATGATACGTTCACTTTTTACTGCCGCGACAGGAATGCTTGCGCAGCAGCTTAACCTTGACGTGATTGCGAATAATCTCGCGAACGTCAATACGAACGGATTCAAAAAGAGCAAGGCTGACTTTCAAGATCTGATGTATCAGGTCATTGAAGAGCCTGGAACGACCGCGAATCAGCAAGGGACGAGCCCGACCGGTATTCAGGTCGGACTTGGTGTTCGTCCGGCGTCCGTTGGAAAGATTCATTCTCAAGGAGACTTTGAGTCGACGGGAAACCCCTTTGATGTCGCTATTGAAGGAGATGGATTCTTTCAGATAACTCTACCAAACGGAGAACAAAGATACACTCGCTCTGGTGCCTTTAAGCAAGACGAGACCGGAATCCTGGTCAACTCAGACGGCTATCAGCTTTCTCCGACTATTACCATTCCACAAGATTCTATCGGTATTACCATTTCCTCAGACGGTATTGTCTCGGTGCGGCAGCCAGGTACCACGACACTTAGTCAGGTAGGTCAAATCCAGACTGCGAGATTTCAAAATCCAGCAGGACTTAGGGCTTCTGGACGAAATCTCTTCGAGGAAACCGAAGCCTCTGGTGTTGCAACACTTGGAACTCCTGGAGATACAGGACTTGGAACTTTAGCGCAGGGATTTCTTGAAAGTTCAAACGTAAGTGTTGTGGAGGAGATTGTATCAATGGTGACTGGGCAGCGTGCGTATGAAGCGAACTCAAAAGTTATTCAGACAGCCGATCAGTTTCTAAGCACTGCGATCAACGTGAAGAGGTAGGGATAGCCTAAGATGAGACACTACATAGAAAAATCTGTGCAAGTTTTATGCAATCTTCGCAAGGCGAGAGTTCGAACTAGCACGTCTATTCTACGCTTGCTCGTAGCAGGAGCGATCTGTTTTGGCGCTCACTTTGAAGCTCATGCAGATCAGGTAGATGTGCGTCCTCGAGTGTTCTTGAAACAGAAGGCAACGATTGAGGGTGATAGGATTCTATTGGGCGAGATTGCAAGAATCGAGAGTTCTCATAAGGAGATTGCGAAGCTCGTAGAAGATTTGAAGCGAGTAGATCTCGGTGAGTCTCCAGCACCAAGACTTAGGATCGGAATTCCAGGGCAGGAAATTCTCAATCAAATAGAAGCTCAAGGAATACCACTCACTGCATTTGGCTACTCCATTCCGCAGCTAGTCGACGTAGAGCGCAGCGGGAGAGTTCTCACTAAAGAAGAAGTTCGCAAAGCTGCAGCAGCCTCCATCGCGGATGATCCATCGCTTGATGTACAGATTCGAGAGGTGGTCTGGACGCATGCCCAGGTAATTCCGACAGGGGAAAGCGAGCTTGAAGTTAAGACAATGGGTAAGCCGGGGAGAGGTAAACTACCATTGCGTGTGGTGGTGAAGGTTGCCGGTAAGCCAGCGGCACGATTTCTCGCGACTGCGGTTGTTGATGACTGGCGCGAAGTTCCCGTACTTACCTCTACGGTTGAGCGCGGCATGCTTATTTCGCCGCAAGATGTAGAGCTAGTGCGCTTAAATATGTTTAAACAGCCGGCTGATACCGTTGACGAGCTAAAGTCTGTAGTTGGTAGACGCGCACGCAATCGACTAAAGGCAGGAACTGTTATTCGTAAGTCGCTAGTTGATATTCCGCCCATGATTCCTAAGGGGAAGCAGGTGACGATGGTTTTTCGAACTGGAGTATTTGAAGCAAGTGCGACTGGTATTGCTCTAGATGATGGTCACGAAGACGGAGTTATCCGAGTAAAGAACGATGCTTCTCGGCGAGTTGTTCGTGCAAACGTAATTTCCCCTAACGAAGTCGAGGTGCAGTCACAATGAGAGTATCAACAGCTATTTCACTATTGCTATTGCTAGCGTTAGCGAGCTGTGCACGCCCGAGCTATATCGATCGAGATGTGTTTCCGGCAGAAGAGTTCGCCCGCGCGTACAAGGAAGGAACAGTGCAAGACTATTCTTTCCATAGAGCTGCGCAGAAGCACGCGAAGGGTAGAGCAGCACCTTTAGCCGATCCGAAAGACTTACCTGCCTCAGCAACTCCTGGCACTATCACGCGTCTTCCTGCGCAGATGCCGCAGCCAGGTGCGGGTCGGCAGGCACCGGCAGCTCAAGCTAGTGCTCGCGCTCAGTTCAATGGTGATACGCGTTACCTTGAGCAAGGATTTCAGTTAAAGAAAACAGTTGGTGCCACACCAGAGGCACAGCACGTTCACGAACGGGGAGCTGCCCATCCAGGTTCTAGAGGGAACCTCGGGCAGTTCCCTATTCCCCCCACCGCCGCAGGGATGCTTCCAGCAGGGATGCCTCCTGCGCTTCCACCAGGCAGTTCTGCTCCGTACTACAACGGGCAGATGACAGGGAATCCCTCGCTGTGGCCTGATGAAGCGCAGGGGGGCTTTCTTTTCAATGATTACCGAGCATCCCAGGCGATGGACATTATCACGATTGTAATTAACGAGGACAATAAGGGGAGGAAGAGAGCAGATACCGAAACCGAGTCCGAGTTCGATCTCATTGCAGGAATAACTGAACTCTTTGGGATAGAGACAACAAAGTGGATTGCGAACAACACGAGTCTTGATCCTGCTCAGCTGATTAATGCCTCCACAAGGACGGAGTATTCCGCAAAAGGAGATACCAGGCGGGAGGGGCGACTCACCGGTCGAATCTCAGCGGTTATTATGGAGAAGCTGCCGAACGGATTGCTGAGAGTAGAAGGCACGAAGATTATCTCAATCAATGAAGAGGAAGAGATCCTTGTCATCAGCGGACTTGTTCGTCAGCGAGACATTAGTTCAATGAACGAAGTGCAGTCTGCTCGAATCGCAAATGTTCGCATTGATTTTTACGGTCGAGGTGTAATTGGCGAGCAACAGAAGCCAGGTTGGGCATCGAGAATTTTTGAAGTGGTATGGCCATTTTAGGTCAGGGGAACGATATGGATATGCATAGTAAAGGACGTTACCGAAGCTTTCTAAGCTACTTGGTATCATTTTTTCTCTTCGTCGCCTTGTTTACGCCTGAGAGCGTTTGCGCTGCGCGCTTGAAAGACATCGCAGATATAGAGGGTATGCGTGGAAACGAACTCATTGGTTTCGGCCTTGTTGTGGGTCTGGAAGGTACGGGTGACAAGCGAGGCTCAACGTTTACGCCTCAATCGGTCTCGAACCTTCTCGAAAGAATGGGTGTGAGAGTTAATGCGGCAGACTTAAGCCTCTCAAACACGGCTTCAGTAATGGTCACAGCAACTCTGCCACCGTTTGCGCGACCAGGTGGCAAGATTGATGTCACGCTCTCGTCTCTTGGAGATGCGAAAACGCTTCAGGGCGGAGTGCTGATTATGACACCACTTAAAGGCGCTGACGGTAATGTGTATGCGGTTGCGCAAGGAGCGGTCTCTCTCGGTGGTTTCATTGTTGAGTCCGGAGGGGACACCACACAGAAGAACCATCCGACCGTGGGACTTGTTCCTCGAGGGGCAACGGTTGAAAAAGCAATTCCATTCGATATTTTTGCCAGTGGGCAAATTAGAATTGTTCTTCGACAGCCAGATTTTACGACGGTTACTCGGGTACAGGCAGCAATCAATCGTTTCGTTGGTGCCTCTCGCGCAAGGGCAATTGACGCGGCGAGCGTGTTACTTCCACTTGATCCAAATCTCGGGCAATCCCCGGTGCATTTAATTGCACGTTTGCAAGAGCTTGAGGTCGAACCTGACATCCCGGCGCGGGTAGTAGTTAACGAAAGGACCGGAACAATAATCATCGGTGAGAATGTGCAGGTGTCTACCGTGGCTCTTGCTCACGGTAATCTCAACATCACCATTCGTTCAGAAACTCAGGTCTCGCAGCCAAATGCCTTGGCAGAAGGAGAGACTGCGGTAGTGAATAATACCGATATCGAAGTTACAGAGGAGGCTGGACAACTAACCGTGGTGAGAAAGTCGGTAAATCTCGGTGATGTGGTTAGCGGACTTAACAGTCTTGGTGCAACCCCGCGTGACTTGATTGCGATATTTCAAGCGCTGAAGAAATCCGGGGCTCTGCAGGCTGAGCTAGTAATAATGTAGAGATAAACGGCTATTATTCTGGGCAAAATCGTCCTTATTGGAGACAGCAAGTGAGCAAGATCGATACGCTAGGAGGTTTAGGAGGAGCTCGTGAGATGGGAATATCCCGTCAGGAGAACCAGCTCCAACGCGCTAAGTCTTTGGCTTCAAAAGAAGTTTCAACAGATGCAGACATCGACAAGGCTGCTGAAGGATTTGAGGCATTGTTATTGCATCAAATGATCAAATCAATGTGGTCGACGGTAGAAAAGAACGGCCTGATGGGGGAAGACAGTCACCAATCCCAGATTTACCAAGACATGTTAAATCAAGCTATTGCTGATTCAATTGCTGAGGGTAAAGGGATAGGAGTTAAGGATTTCCTCAAAAAGGAGCTATCGAAGAGCACTGAGGGTGCATCGTAATAAGTACGGCAAACCCTTAGATATCTTGACTAGAAACAGGGGTTATTGAGCCACTTGGAGCTAGTTCGCGAGAGAGAGAAATGCGAGCTGCTCAGTAAGCGCTTTGGCAAAAAACCATTCAAGGAATCGCTCGAACAAGACGATTCTATAGATGGAATACGTTGGCCAAGGAGAGACTTACTTTCCAGGAATTGGAAAGAGTGGGCCCATCAATGGAGGGACGACTTTAAATGGAAATTAAGAAGCTCTTTGAGCGGAATACTGTAGATACCAGTACCAGTTCCGCGCAAAATTCAGCCAAACAAAACAAAGTAGCAGCGTTTCAGAATCAGCAAAACTCGGCAGATAGCGCCCGAAAAGCTGGGGAAGATTCGGTTACCATTTCTCCGCTTTCTCGACAGCTTGCGCAGTTGTCGCAGATACTTTCGGAAGATGAAACTGATCAAGCCGGTAGAGTTGCTGAACTCAAGCGACAAGTTGAAGACGGAAGCTTTAGTGTGAACAGAGAAGATGTTGCTCGCTCACTCGTTTCTTTCGCATCAGATACTGAAGGCGTTGCTTAGTAGGTTCGTCTTAGTCGGGCCGTCTTAGTAGGGCCGTAGCGTTCGTGTGTAGGCACGTGTAAGAAATTATAGATTTCCTACACGCTCCCAACGCAGACTTTGTTTTTTACTTTTTAGGTTTTACCTTAGGCCGGAGGTCAACATGTCTCAGTTCCCAAAACTGCTTCGTTTGCTGCAAAAAGAGCTCTCTCAGCAGGAGAAGCTTCTTGCATTGCTCACCAAAGAGCGAGCTGCGATCGTAAAGCTAAATCAAGAGGAACTTGACCGTATTTCCGTTGAAAAAGCGAGCCTGCTTGAAAGCGCGGTGGGGCTCGAAAAGCAACGAGCTGAAGTCTACGGACGTGCCTGTGACGAAGTCAGCTCCTCTGCATCATCTCCACTGAAATTTTCTGAACTTCTTGAGTTCTGTGAAGAACGCACCACGAAACAGGGCCTTGCCCGCGTTGGAGCAGAGCTTAAGAATCTTGTGACTTCAGTAAAGACTTTAAACGAAGGAAACGGAACACTGATTAAGCAGTGCATGGGCTTAATAGCGACCACCGTGTCTATTCTTACCAGCAAGCCTGATACCGATCTTCCGACCTACGGAGCGAGCGGAAAGCTCAATGGCGGTGAGGAAGATCCAGCCTTTGCGGGACGACGAAGTCTTAGCGATCGCTCTGTTTAATTTCTCAATTGCCCCTCTAAAGACTCCCGGAGATTTTTGCCGTAAAGCGGAAAGAAGCTCCGGGTCCTCCGAAACCACGATAATCTCAATTCTAAGAGCTCTCTCTAAGCCCCTTATTTCTCTATAGTTTTTCTTTCTCCTTCGAAGCCCCTTCTGAGCACGCTTCTTGCCAACTACTTAACTACTAGTCTTAGGCGAAGAAGAGGAAAGATGACAACAATTAGTGCACTTTTAGATACGAGTAGGCAGGCGCTTAACGCGCAAACGCAGTCTATTCGTGTCACCGGCGATAACATCGCCAACGTCAATACACCGGGCTATACGCGCCGCAGAGGTGAACTTACAACGAGGCCCGGCGTTGGTGTGGGTGCTGAGGTCGGTACAGGGGTTAACTTCGAACGTTCCGTTCGAATTGTCGACAAGTTCCTTAACGAAGAGCTAAACGCAAGAATCAGCGATACCGCCTTCGCAGAGATTCGCGATGAGTTTCTTAGTCGAGCGGAGTCTCCGTTCTCACTTGATGGAGCAGCAGGTCGAATAGGTTTCCAGTTCAATGAGTTCTTTGGTGCCCTCGAGGATCTTCAAACCAACCCTGCTGACATTCCACTTAGGACCCAGGTAATTCAAAAAGGTAGTGACCTCGTAAATTCAATTCGTGAGTCTTACAACCAGATAGGCTCATTGCAGCGCGAAGCTGACGACAGACTTGATATATTGCTTCAGGATGCGAATCGTCTGACTAGCCAAATCGCGTCAGTAAATTTTGAAATCACAAAAGCGGATACGTCTCAGCAAGAGGCGCTCACCTTGAGAGATCAAAGGGATAGGCTAGTAAACGATCTGAGTGAACTAGTCTCATTTGAACAAGTGGAGAATAACGACGGCACTCTCTTGCTCTACGTGAGCAACGGTTTTCCTCTCGTCAACGGTACGAGTAGCCGCGACTTGCTATTCCTGGGGGATGCAGCGAATCCTCCGGGACTTGATGGAAACCCTCTTCGACAAATCGTGTACGAGGTAGCGCCTGGTGTGACCCAAGACCTTACCGACATCTTGCGTTCAGGCACTGGTGAAGTTGGTGGTTTGCTTTCTCTTCGAGGAGTGCAGACTTCTACTGACACATCGACTTTCGATACCGATGGTGACCTTGTGGATGTTGCAACCTACATCGAATACACAAGTCGCGAGCTCCTCACCCGTATAAACTTTCAATATCTTGGTGGAGCGGCAGACCCGGCTACGCTGACTGGAGGTGATGAGGATTCTACTACGGCGGCGTTTTACGATCCTTCCGCTTTGGATCTGGACGGAAATCCAGCGAATACAGTTGGAGAACAAACTACCGCGTACGCCCTCTTTTCCTTCAACGGGGCGCTCGGAATAGTTGGTGCGCAAGGAGACGCCTATGCAGGAGGTACTGACGACGGAGTACCGACTCTTAATGACCTAAATGATATTGTCGCTAATTCAACCATCTCCAGCTTCTCTCGTATTCTGACCTTCAACCTTAGCGATGAGCGAGAGTTTGCTGCCGCGCGAGATAGAGATCCTGCGGATGCCTCACTTGACGTTGCTCCCGGAGATGCAGTTAACGTCGACAAGCTTCTCGAGGAGAGAAGCCGTCAGAGAGACCACTCATACCTTGGCCTAAATCGTGCTGACAACGTTACTGTCAACACGACACTCGAAGGTCTCTACGGCTTAACCACTTCCTTTGTCGGAGGAATTTCTGCAAGAGCTGCCGATGATGTTGATGTTTTCCAACAGCGAGAATCGCAAGTGCGAGAACTGCAGCAGAGTGTTTCAGGTGTGAGTCTAGATGAAGAATTTTCGAAGTTGATTAACTTTCAACGTGGATTCGAAGCGGCCGCTCGAATGATTCGAGTGGCTGACGAACTCTTCGCTCAAATTCTTCAACTACTAGGATAGATCTATGGCTCTTCGTGTAACAAATATTGGGACGACGAATAATTTCATCGAACAGATTCTCAACACGCGTAGAGATCTAGAAGACTCGCGGGCGGAAATTTCGTCAGGCTATAAAGTGATCAATGCGAGTGATGATCCAGGTCGTGCAGGAACTATTGCGAGTCTGATCGCAACAAGTCAAAGAATCGACCGCCACATCGCTCGTATTGCCTTTGCAACGTCATATCTTGAAGCACAAGAGGGCGCAGTGCAGTCCGCGAATAACGTGATGATTCGTCTGCAAGAGCTAGCCCAGCAAGCAGCGAATGATACGAATACACAGGATATCCGAGAGCAAATCGCCGATGAGGTCTATCAGCTTAGAGATACCTTAGGGTCTCTTGCCAATACTCGTTATCAGGATCTCTATGTCTTCGGAGGTCTTAGGGATACGACGCCGCCGGTTACAAAGGTTGACGATTTCTTTACCGTGCCGCCGACAGCCGGTGCTCGTGAGCGAACTAACTGGGATTTCGATAGAGACGATCCGAGTGCTTTGGTTCCGCCATCACGCCAAGCTACAC
>QIGM01000107.1 GCA_003230795.1 bacterium | reverse complement strand
TTATTTCGCTATGCTCGTCGGCACCAGCGCGCGCTTGTGCTTGGGAGCTGTTACTCAATAAGTAATAAAGTCTTCGATCTTGCACCGCCGGTTCTTATTGGAACTGCAGTCGACGTTGTCGTGTCAAAAGAGAACTCTCTTCTCGCAACATTTGGTGTTGTAGATATTACAGCACAGCTCTGGATACTAGCCGGTATTACCCTTGTTGTTTGGGGATTCGAGTCATTCTTTGAATATGCACTAGCTTGGAGAAACGTAGCCCAATCGGTGCAACATGATTTGCGCGTTGATGCCTTTGACCATTTGCAGCAATTGGAGATGGGCTATTTTGAAGATCGAAGCACCGGAGAGTTAATGTCGATTCTCAATGACGACGTGAATCAACTCGAGCGTTTTCTCGACACCGGAGCGCATGAGATACTTCTGCTGCTCACCACAATCCTAGTCGTCGGCGGAATATTTGTTTTCCTCGTTCCCTCTCTTGCCTGGATGGCGCTTGTGCCGATGCCACTGATCGCGCTTGGCTCGATTCGCTTTCAAGCCTTTATTGCTCCGAAGTATGCATTGGTCCGTGAGCAAGCGGGTCTCGTGAACGCGCTATTAGCGAATTCACTCGGCGGTATGGCAACGGTGAAGAGCTTTACGGCTGAATCTCACGAAACTTCCAGAATTCGCAAAGTCAGTGACTTGTACCGAGAAAAGAATAAGTCTGCGATTTCCATGAGCGCGACGTTCGTTCCGCTTATTCGTATGATTATCGTTATTGGTTTCGCCGCGATACTAGTCTACGGCGGGCAGCAGGCGGCAGCAGGCACGCTCAATGTCGGAGCCTACAGTATTCTCGTTTTTATGACGCAAAGATTGCTTTGGCCGCTAACGAGACTTGGAACCACCCTCGACCTCTACCATCGAGCGATGGCGTCTACCGCGAGAATCTTTACGGTGCTCGATCGAGTGCCTGCGATCCAGGATGCTGCTGATGCTGTGTCTCCAGGAGATATTAAGGGTAGTATCGAGTTCGATGCAGTTTCATTTGCCTATCAATCTGGGCCGCCGACGATTTCGGATCTATCGATAAGGATTGAATCGGGACAGACCATCGGGATAGTGGGCTCGACGGGTTCGGGCAAAACAACTCTAGTAAAACTGCTATTGCGGTTTTATGAACTCGCATCTGGCGCAATTCGCATTGATGGAATTGACATTCGTAAACTCTCTCAGGGTGACTTGCGAGCTTCGATTGCTCTCGTTAGTCAGGACGTCTTTCTTATCGATGGAAGCGTCAGAGAGAATATCGAGTATGGTCGACCCGGTGCCAGCGCTGAAGATATTGAACATGCAGCGAAGATTGCTGAGGCCGATAGTTTTATCGCGGCCATGCCTCTGGGCTATGAAACTCTAGTTGGGGAAAGGGGGCAGAAGTTATCCGGCGGTCAACGGCAGAGAATATCCATTGCGCGGGCCGTGCTGAAGAATTCCCCAATTCTTGTTCTCGATGAGGCTACCTCTTCTGTTGATAATGAAACAGAGGCAGCGATCCAGCGTGCGATGTATAAAATTGCACATTCGAGAACCTTAGTGGTGATTGCACATCGGCTTTCTACTGTGCGGCATGCGGATGCTATTTTTGTGCTTGAGAATGGAAGGCTAAAAGAAAGCGGGACGCACCAAGATCTCATCGCGAGGGACGGAGTGTATGCCTCGCTTTGGAAGGTGCAGACAGGAGAGATTTTGTCTGCCAACGACGTAGATACGCGTAGCGATGAAAGGCGTGTGCCGAACTAGGAACGATATGTCGACTGAAAAGAAACGATTAGAGCAGGCAGGTAATGGAACGCCAGAGTGGAAACGCTGGGGGCCTTATTTGGCAGAGCGGCAGTGGGGGACAGTTCGAGAGGATTATAGTCCCGGAGGTACTGCCTGGGAGTATGTGAGTCATGATGCCTCGCGATCTCGAGCCTATCGTTGGGGCGAGGATGGTTTAGGCGGAATCTCGGATTGGAAGCAACGGCTCTGCATGAACGTTGCTCTCTGGAATGGGAAAGATCCAATTCTCAAGGAACGTTTGTTCGGCCTTACTGGTAACGAGGGCAACCACGGAGAAGATGTTAAGGAGTATTACTACTACTTAGATAGCACTCCCACCCACTCCTACATGAAGATGCTCTATAAGTATCCGCAAGTGGAGTTTCCCTATCAGCGTCTTGTTGAAGAGAATGGGAAGATTGGTAAGGATAAGCCTGAGTTTGAACTTCTTGATACGGGTGTTTTCGAGGAGAATCGATATTTCGATGTGACGATCGAATACGCGAAGCCCACTCCCAATGATGTCTATTTGAAAGTGACCGCCTTAAATCACGGTCCTGAAGATTCGCAGATCGATATCATTCCTCAACTCTGGTTTCGAAACACCTGGGCCTGGGAGAAAGACGATCCCGCTCCTACGATGACGATGCTGAAAGACGGGAGTGTGGAAGCAGAACATCCCCGTTTGGGAACCTTCCATTTTTACGCGAGTTCAGAATCAGAGCTAATGTTCTGCGAGAATGAAACAAATCATCGTCGGCTTTTCGGCTCTGAGATTTCTCATGCGATCTGCAAGGATGGGTTCCATGAATATGTCGTTAATAACGACAAGACCGCACTGCAGGCGGGTCGTGGAACCAAGGCCGGCTACCATCAAAGCTTTACTGTTCCGGCAGGGGAAAGCGTTTCGATTTATGCCAGGCTTACCGATGCTGCCGTGAGTAATCCCCTCGAGGACGCTTCCAGGGTGTTTGAAAAAGCGCTTGAAGAAGCGAACGAGTTCTACAAAGAGATTCAGGCTGACGTTGCTGATCCGGATTTGCGTAATGTGCAGCGGCAGGCATTTGCGGGCATGCTTTGGACGAAGCAATTCTATCACTTTGACGTACGGCGATGGATCGACGGAGATCCGAGTCAGCCGGATCCACCCGAGCATCGACGTCATGGACGAAATGCCGATTGGAGACATCTCTATAACAAAGAGATAATTTCAATGCCGGATAAGTGGGAATACCCCTGGTACGCCGCCTGGGATCTCGCGTTTCACTGTATTCCCCTGGCGATGGTGGATCGAGAATTTGCGAAAGAGCAGCTGATTCTCATGACTCGTGAGTGGTACATGCATCCGAACGGGCAATTGCCAGCCTACGAGTGGGCTTTTGGTGATGTAAATCCCCCGGTACACGCTTGGGCGACTTGGCGAGTGTTTCAGATTGATAAAAAACTAAACGGCGACAAGGCTGACTATCAGTTCTTAGAAAGAGTATTCCATAAGCTGATGTTGAATTTCACCTGGTGGGTGAATCGTAAGGATGCCGAAGGGAAGAATATTTTCCAAGGTGGATTTCTTGGGCTTGATAATATCGGGGTGTTTGATCGCAGTGCTCCGCTACCGACGGGTGGGCACATTAACCAGGCTGACGGCACGAGTTGGATGGCGATGTATTCGCTCAACTTGATGCGGATTGCTTTAGAGCTCGCCTTAAAAAATCCTGCCTACGAAGATATCGCCTCGAAGTTCTTTGAGCACTTTTTACATATTGCAGAATCAATGACCAACATCGCTGGTGAAGGTGTTGGCCTCTGGGATGCTGAAGACAAATTCTACTATGATGTACTTAAGATGCCAGATGGAGAAGTGCATCCTCTGCGAGTCCGCTCTATGGTGGGCCTTATTCCTCTTTTTGCAGTAGAGACGCTTGAACCCGAAATGCTTGAGCGCCTTCCCGGATTTAGAAGGCGTATGGAGTGGTTCTTAAAGTATCGACCGGACCTTGCTGATTTAGTGAGTAGATGGCATGAGCCAGGACGTGGTGAGCGTCGGCTTCTTTCTCTGCTTCGCGGACATCGAATGAAAGCGCTTCTTCAACGCATGCTTGACCCCGAAGAATTTCTCTCCGATTTCGGTATCAGAGCGCTCTCCAAATACCATGAGGAGAATCCGTATCAATTTGATATGGCCGGTACTAAGTCCTCGGTAGGGTATCAGCCTGCAGAGTCAGATACGACAATGTTTGGAGGAAACTCGAATTGGCGTGGCCCGATTTGGTTTCCGGTGAATTATCTTCTAATTGAATCATTGCAGAAGTTTCACCACTACTATGGAGATGATTTTAAAGTAGAGTGCCCAGTCGGCTCAGGAGAGAAGGTGACACTTCTTGATGCCGCTGAGGAAATTTCGCGTAGACTGATTCGTATCTTTACGATGGACGAATCGGGGAGGAGGCCTGTGTATGAACAGTATGAGCGCATGCAGAGTGACCCGAACTTTCGCGACAATATTCTATTTTATGAATTTTTCCACGGCGACAATGGCCGTGGAGTTGGAGCGTCACACCAAACGGGTTGGACCGGCTTGGTAGCCAAACTAATTCAGCCAAGGAGCGATAGAACGAAAACGCAGGACAGTTTCTTAGAAGATTGTAGTAAAAAGAAAGGGAGCAAGTAAACCCTCACTTGGATAAATTGTATAATGAGCGAACTCACTTCGAAACAACGAAAATACCTAAGAGCAAACGCTCATAATCTTAATCCTTTGGTTATGGTCGGCAAGGATGGTGTGAGCGCTGGCTTAGTGGATGAAATTAAGCAGGCGCTTCTTCATCACGAGTTGATAAAGATAAAATTTGTCGACGGAAAAGAAGATCGCAAGGCGCTTACTGAAGAAATTGCGAATGCGAGTGAGGCGCATATAGCGGGCGTGATAGGTAATGTAAGCATTCTTTATAGAGAGCATCCCGAACGAGAGAAGCGAAAGTTCGATCCACCAGTTTAAGGTGCGCCGAAAAATGTCAGGCCGTCGCTATCCGCGAAGACCGCTCACGTAGGCGGCTGTGATCTCTTGCTCAGGCTGTTCGAATATTTGATTTGCTGGGCCGTGTTCAACAAGCGTTCCTACGCCGTCACGTATCCAAAACACCGCCGCATCATCAGATATTCGCCTTGCCTGAGAAAGGTTATGCGTCACCACGATGACCGTGAAGCGTCCACGTAAGGAACAGATCAACTCCTCAACAACTCCAGCCGCGATAGGGTCGAGAGCGCTACAGGGCTCATCGAGTAGGAGTACTTCCGGTTTTAGAGCGAGCGTGCGTGCAATGCAAAGACGCTGTTGTTGACCGCCGGAGAGATTAGAGGCTGATGTGGAAAGGCGATCTTTTACTTCAGGCCATAGGCCAACACTACGGAGGGCATCTTCCATTACGGCGTCTCTTTCGCCAGAATCCTTCATGCCGTGTTCTCGAAGCGGTAGGTGGAAATTCTTCCGTATCGAAAAAGGGAATGGGCGGGGTTGCTGAAATATCATTCCCATTCGGCGACGAAGCGCGACTATGTCGCAGTCGGGATTGCTTATCTCAAGACGTCCAAATCGTATTGTTCCTTCAACTCTAGCCGAGTCGAAGAGATCAATCAGTCTATTGAGTGAGTAAAGGAAACTAGTTTTACCGCAGCCTGAGGGTCCAATGACCGAGGTGATCGCGCAGGGCTTAAAATGGGCGCTGACATTTTCAAAGGCAGGTTGTGAACCGTAGTGTAGACTAAGATCGTTTACGCTTAGAGTCGCGCAACCCCCAAGACCTTCCTCGCCATCCTCGCAGATTCCATACGAGGCATCCTCGAGGTCAGATGAAACGATTCGTATCTGATTTCTTTTCATCGTAACTCCAGGCTCGAAGACCAACGTCGTTCAAATAAGGTAGCGCCGAGGCTTATTATGAACAGTATTAAGAGCAACGCAAGGGCACTGCTAAATGCAGCGGCGTCGCCGCCTGGGACGTTCATTGCGAGGTCGAAGATATGTATTGAGAGCGTTCTGCCCGAGTCTAGCAGGGATTCTGGGGTTCGGAGCACGTAGCCGCTGGTGAAGAGAAGTGCTGCCGTTTCTGCGAGAGCTCGCGCGATGCCGAGAATAAATGTGGCCGTGAGGGCAGGGGCAGCGAGAGGAACCAAGACCTTGATAAATAGATTGACCTGAGAGAATCCGAGAGCTTCCGCTTGAAGCGAGAATTCTTGTGGGACCTCGCGAAGCGCTTTTTCAGTCATTCGAATTAAGAGTGGAAGAATCATGCAAGCGAGCGTTAGCCCACCAGAGAGAATCGAGAAACCGAGACCAAGTAGTTCACCGAAAAACGCCGCACCAAAGAGTCCAAATACTATTGACGGGGTGGCTGCGAGCGCATCAAGACAGATTCGAAGGCAACGAGAAAGCCTGGTGTCTGCTCGCGTGAATACGACAAGAAAGGCAGCAGTTGCCAGTCCAAAAGGAAGAGAGATCAGAGCGCAGACAGACACAATGAGGAAGGTTGAAACTAGGACCGGATAGATCCCGCCGGAGCGTCCTGCATTTTCGGGTAGCTCTAACCAAAATGAAAAACTAAAAACGGAATTGGCTTGGCTTGCGATGCTCCAGAGAAAAAAGACGCTAAAAGCCAGAATTATGAACGCGGCGCCGTAGCTTGCGAAACGAATTGCAGCGTATGGTCTTATCTCTACAGTGGGCAGGTTCATGTCGAGGACTCCAGCTTGAACTTAGAGTGAAATATCTGCGCAAGTCCGAGGAGGCTTATTACGCACAAGAGAAGCAACAAGCCACTTGCGTAGAGACTCGAGCGATGATCGCCAAAAGCATAGGACATCTCAAGAGCGATTGATGCCGTTAAGGGTCGAACCGGGTCAAAAATAGAACTAGGAAACTGCGCGATGTTTCCACAAAGCATTACGACAACCATAGTTTCTCCTACTGCTCGAGTAAGGCCGAGAATGGAGGCAATGCCAATTCCTGGGCGCGACATAGGAAGAACGAGGTGGTAAATTTGCACTTCACGGCTTAGTGCGAGCGACTCACCTTCAACCCTAACACTTTGGTGCGCTCGGCTCACAGCGCTCGTGACTAAAATGGCAATGGTAGGTGCAATCATAATAGCCAGCACAAGGGCTGCGCAAAGTAGGCTGAATCCGGGAGCTTGAAAGCGAGCCAACATCGGGGCCAGCACGACCATGCCCCATAAGCCGAGCAGCACGGAAGGAATCCCTGAAAGTATTTCGAGTAGGCGTGCAAAGCAGAAGGCGACTAGACCCTCTGCATAAAATTCTAGAAAAAGAGCTGAAAAAATTGCGAGAGGAAGAGCCAGGGTGAGGGCAGCGCCTGAGATAAGAACACTCGCGACAATCATCGTGAGAAGTCCAAACTCGCCGTCAGCGGCTCGAATCTCGGGGTTCCAGCTCGGGTCGCTGAAGAAACGCAGCAACCCGATGCTCTCAATGGCTGGAAACGATTCCTTCAACAAAAACCCTATGATCAGAAGTAGCAAGCCACCGCTTAGTAATGCGAAGGCGCTTACGACAAACTTAACGTTTGAATCAGTTGTGAACGGGAACAAACGCATGTGCTTTTATTAGCTCGTGAATGTCTTCGGATGAAGCGAATGAAACAAATGCGTCGCGTAAAGCATTCTCATCTTTTTTTGTAATAAAAAGTAGCGGACGAACGATGGGGAATGTTCCAAGCGCGACATTTTTTGTTGTAGCGGGAATTCCCTCCAAGTCGAGCGGTTTTAGCGGAGTTCCTTGGCTCACCATAAATGCTGCGGTGCCTACAGATAGGTACACTATGGCGTTTGGGTTTCCGGTAATTATCTTAACGCATTGCTGATTCTCTCCGGCGATCAAATCACCTTTAAGCTCTTTCTTGGTCAGCCCTAGATATTTTGTGATGAGTTCTACTTCTGAACGCCCGCGTGCTCTGTCGATCACGACTATCTGATCGTCAGTCCCACCAAAGTCCGACCAGCGCGTTTTTTTCTTCGTGAATATTTCCAGTAAGTCTTGCTTGCTTAAATTCGAGACAGGGTTGTCTTTATGAACGACGAAGGCGACGCCATCCATTGCAAGCGTGAAAATCTGAAGATCTGTTTCTTCTTCCGGATGGAGCGTTCGCGAGCTCATGCCGATGCTTACCACTCCTCGGCGCACATCTGCTATGCCTCGAGAAGAACCGCCTGTCTGAACATCCACTCGAACGCCTGCGTTCGAACTCTCAAATCGCTTACCAAGTTCGCTTACAAGAGGAGCTAAAGTGCTAGAGCCGCTAAGGCTTAGGCGTTTGTCGGTGGCGAAAGCGTTTGGTGTAGAGCTGAATAGCGTCGAGAGAAGTAATACGATTGTGAAGTGCGAGACTTTCAACGTGAATCAGCTCCGTACAAGGGTTAGAAGTTGGTTAGAAGTAAAGATGACTGGTTAGAAGTAAAGATGACTGTGTAGTCGCCTGGTAGACGAGTTGATTACGTTATTTAGCCACATGAATGCGGTAAGGTAAATTAGACATTCCTGAGTAAAAATATCTAGTATCTAGAGATGTACTATCCATCGCTTGCCGAGCTTACCGCTTGTAGTTAAGTTCGGCCCTGATCAATGTTCGACATTATCTTTTGGAGCGATTACCCATGGACGTAGCAACTGCATTACGCACTCGACGTGCGGTGAAGCACTTTGACCCTTCACATGAAATGAGTGACGAGGAAGTTGATACCCTTCTGTCTTTAGCGGTGGAGTCGCCAACTGCATTCAATATCCAGCACTGGCGTTTTGTTTTGGTGCGAGACCCGGAGCTGAGAAAGAACATACGAGCGGTTTCTTGGGATCAGTCTCAAGTCACTGATGCTTCTGCGTTCTTTGTGTTGTGCGCGGATCTGAAAGCTTGGGAGAAGGATCCTTCCCGCTACTGGAGTAACGCTCCAGCGGAGGTAGGGGAGTTTATGATCCCAGCGATTCAGCAGTACTACGAGAATAACGAACAGGTGCAGCGCGATGAAGCTATGAGGTCTTGCGGAATTGTTGCTCAGTCGATGATGCTTGCAGCGACGTCTTTGGGATACCAGTCTTGCCCAATGGATGGCTTTGATTTTTCAGCCGTTGCCGAACTCATTGACCTACCAAAGGATCATATTATTGCGATGTTTGTTGCGGTGGGCAAGGGAACTAAAGAGGCCTGGCCGAAACCCGGACAGCTTAGTGTTGCAGACGTCTTGGTTAAGAATAAATTCGCTTGATGCTCCTAGTCAATCGACTTGAGACTAAACGATAGGAGGGGGGGGCGTGGGAAGCAAGTTCAGCGGACCAAATACGTTCGGCCCGCTGAACGGCCAATCTTCTCTAGACAGGCTTAACGTTTACGGCGCAAGGTCCTTTACGTCCTTCACCGACTTCAAATTCGACTTCGTCGCCTTCTCCTAGGTATCCGCCTTGAACTTGCGAATGGTGTACGAAAAGATCCTCGCCGTCACTTTGCTCGATGAAACCAAATCCTTTCTGATCATCGAACCACTTTACTTTGCCTTTATTCATCTTAAATGTATTCTTCTTTTTGTAGTATCGCATATACCCGCGATACATTTTTTTAAAAAGCAACGTTCCCGTTTTAAACGCTTGCGCGTCAAAGCAAAAAACATCACCACAAATTCGGTTTAGATCGCACGCGATCGCAACCAAAGAAGAGTTTCTCTAAAAATTTAGAGAAACTCAATTTTGCTCATGCCCTAAGTGAAATGGAATGTAGGAACAAGGTCTGAACGTTATTTGCTGCGCCGTATTTAAAAAATGCCGTATTTAAAAAATTCGACACGTAGCACGTTCGTTTTTGAGATACTTTTAGGTATTCCCGCTTCGACAAGTGTTCGTAGCATCCAGCTCTTAGCCAGTAAGCTCAAGCAGCAGTTTAGCAGATTACTCGGAAAATTCAATGCTCATTTGAAATTGCTTTGATTTCTTAGATCGACGAATGGGCGAGTGGAATCATCAAGAATTCGAGGGCTTTATCACTGCTCCGGTTCCTTCCTTTTGGATCAAATCGTATCGCGATCCGACTATTTTCAAGCTTCAATGAACTTCTCTAGCTAGTTCTAAAGGTTTTTTCGGCTCTATGGCCATCGTTGGCGGCGAAACTCTTGCGTAACGCTAGTCTTTATTGTTTCTCTATGAACTGAGCTTTCCAAAGCGGTATCTGGTGAGCGGTGTGGGCGAGTGTGCTGGTTATTTCCGGCATACGGCTGCGGTAATAGATACCTCTTTTTTCGATCGGTGTTCTATCGACGCGTCTTTTCGCCTTGTTTGAAATACGTAGATGGAATTGCGGACGCATGTTTTGGCGGCGTCTGTTTGGGGAGCTTGAATGAAACGCATTCTTATTACCGGTGGCGCTGGATTTATCGGTTCGCATTTAACTGACGCCTACCTTGCGCAGGGCGATGAGATTGTAATTCTCGACGACCTAAGCACAGGCGCTTTAGAGAACATTCAACCTTTCCTCGATAATCCTGCTACGAAGTCACGAATTACCTTCGTTCAAGATACGATACTCAATCCCGCCGCACTTGAGCCGGAGATAGAGCGTGCGGATAAGGTGATTCACCTCGCTGCCGCAGTTGGTGTTCAATATATCATCGATAATCCCCTGCATTCCCTCGTCGTTAATTTGAACGGGACAGAGTCCGTCCTTAGACTTTGCGACAAGTATTCGAAAAAAGTTTTTATCGCGTCGACCTCAGAGGTCTACGGCAAACAGACGCATGCGCCGCTTCGCGAAACAGACGATAGTCATTTTGGACCGACCTATCGTCAACGCTGGAGTTATGCCGGTGGGAAGATGATGGATGAATTTTTCTCTCTCGCGTATCACCAGAGCGAAGCGCTTGAAGTCGTCGTTGCGCGTTTGTTTAATACTGTGGGCCCTAGACAAAAAGGGACCTATGGGATGGTGATTCCTCGATTTGTTCAGCAAGCGATGAGTGGCGAACCGATAACAGTCTACGGAGACGGAACGCAGACGAGAACTTTTACTCATGTCGCAGAAGTTGTTGCCTGCATTATGGCTCTCATTGACACTCCAGCCGCCTACGGAAGTGTGGTCAATATCGGAGGTGTTGAGGAGGTGAGTATTATGGACTTAGCGAAACGAGTGCTCGAAAGAACTGGAAGTAGTTCCGAAATACTTGTGATTCCCTACGACGAAGCCTATCCGAAAGAGTTTGAGGATATGCAGAGGCGTGTGCCTTCGACTGAGCGATTGCAGAAGTTGGTCGGTTTCGCCCCGCAACTACCACTAGAACGAATTCTTAACGATGTGGTCTCGCACTTCGAGCTTACCCAAGTGCAGGGTCAAACAGCATCGAGTGTGGTGAATCGCTAGCGAATCAAATGAGCGGAAGCTCTACTAGTAAGAAGTATCATTGTGGTGCCCTTGTCAGACTTTCGCGTTCAAAAGCTAGCGGGTTCGAAACAGGGCGTTGATCCAGCGTCCGGGCTTTCGTCGAGCCAAGGCGATGAGCTTCTTGGCAAGACCGTTTTCTATGTTGTCAATTACATAGACTACTTCCTCTCCCATCGCAGGCATATCGCGCTTGCGGCCCAGAGAAGAGGAGCCAAAGTAGTTGTCCAGAGAAGAGGAGCCAAAGTAGTTGTTCTTTCGCCAGACACTGAACTCGCACATAGAGTTGAGGAGCTTGGCTTCACTCATCTCCACATCTCCCTTGCGCGTTGGGGTTTGAATCCGTTCCAAGACTTAGTGAGCCTTCGAGCACTAGTTAAATTATACAAAAATTATAAGCCCGATATCGTTCATCACATTACCATTAAGCCGGTAGTCTATGGTGGCATGGCTGCCAAGATTGCCTCCGTTCCGGTTGTCGTTCATTCCATTTCCGGTCTGGGGTATGTGTTCTATTCAGAAGGGTTCACCGCCAAACTTCGCCGTCTTCTCGTAAGAACGCTCTATCGACTGGCGCTTAGAAATTCTCGCCAGTGTCTCATCATTCAGAATGAAGCGAATCGAGATTACTTTGTAAGTTCTAATTTGGTCTCTTC
>QIGM01000216.1 GCA_003230795.1 bacterium | reverse complement strand
CGCCCTGGAAGGCTGCCAAGTCCGCAATGCTCTGCGAAAGGAGTAATTCTAATAATCGCGTTGTGCCCCCAATAGTTCGCACTTGCGCCTTGCCAAAACGCGGCACCACGGGAGAGTAGGGGACCGTAAAGTCGTCCTGCGAATTGAATCATGCGACCGAACAGTGTTTCGGCGCCTATAATTTGAGGAACGGTTTGAATCAAGGCAGCTTGGGGATTTGATTCCATTCTCGCTGAAAGCTGGAGTAGCGTCTCTGGAGTCATCACGCTATCTGCATCGAGCACTGTCATGAAGTCATAAGCACTTCCCCAGCGTTCAATGAAATCTGCAACGTTGCCCGCTTTCTTGCCCGTGTTTTGTGCTCGCAGGCGATAGTACAGTCTCCGATTTTTATCCTCCTGAAGCACGGCGCAGAGTTGTTCCTCTCGCCGAGTGAGTTCGGCAACACGCGTGTCAGATAGAAGGAAGAAATCAAATTGGCCGGGCGCAAGCGCTTCGAGTCCGTCGTACATCGCGGCCATTGCGCCAAATACTCGTTCTGAGCTTTCATTGTAAATTGGCATAACCACAGCCGTTCGGCGCGTCATGAGCTTTCTTGCCGGTAGGAGGCGCTTTTGCCGTTCAAAACTTAAGGGGTCTCTACCGCTGAGCGTTAAGAGGAGACCAATCACCGCCATCCAGAATGGAACAGAGATCCAAGTAAAACAGAGACAGAAAAGCACGAGAACGGCTGCGCGAAGTAAGCCGTTTGATATGCCCTCTAATACGTAAGACGTATAGTAGGCCATCCAACCGGTTGATACCGCAACCAGCAGCCAAAAGAAGCTTCGTCGGGATGCGGAGAAGAGACGCCGAAATTTAGATATGAATAAAACAGCTGACACGATTTGTTCCCTAGTACCAGAGGTACTCCCAAGTTTCCGAAACTTTTCTACCATTAAGGCTGAGATACACTTTCATATCAGCCGCACGGTCACGTTTTCTGCTCGCACTAAAGGATAATCGCCACTCACCAGTAGCGGGATTACGCTCCGCTCGTTCTTCTGAGAAGCTTCCATCTGAAACACTTAATACGGCCTGCACTGGTTGTTCTGCGGTGAGGCTTTCTAGCTCTTTCCCTGAGAAATCAATCATGAACCGCTTTTCAGCGAAGGAGTTGTTTGATTTTTTTTCACTTACTGGGGCACGAAGTGTTCTTACAACTTTCCCAATCGAATGTGTAGGGCCGTCAGCGTCAACGACGATTCTGTAACGAAGCTGAAGGTGTTTCGATGGCAGGTTTTTTGGTACCCAGTAGGCGACGATATTATCATTGTATTCGTTTTCGGTTGGGATCTCTACCAGCTCAACCGATCCAGAGCCCCATTCGCCAATAGGCTCAATCCACATGCTTGGCCGGTCATGGTAGCGAGTTTCGGTATCGAGATAGCTAGCGAACTCTCTGTCGCGCTGTAATAGACCAAAGCCCTTAGGGTTGTAATCACTAAAGCGAGTAGTCTGCACATGTCCTTGAGGGTTATCTATAGCTCGCCAAATAAATTCGTCGTTACCTGTTCTCATAAGAAGGCCATCGGAGTCGTGGACTTCAGGCCGATAATCCCGGTTCCTCCTCCTCCTGGTGTTTTCTCCGCGAAAAAACATCGAAGTAAGAGGCGCTACGCCGAATTTTTTATCAGTGTTGCGAAAAAACAAAGACATCATTGTCTCGATTTCTGTTTTATAGCCTGGCGATATTACGAAACGGTATGCACCTGTGACACTGCGGCTCTCGAGTAGGGCAAGTACGACCATCTGCGTATCTTTACTGCCAGGGCGTTCTAACCAAAATTTCGTGAATACTGGAAACTCTTCACCTCCGGGTTCACCCGTGTTTACTGCCAAACCTCTTCCGGAAAGTCCGTAAGTGAGATCACGTGCGAGGAAGCGGAAATAAGACGCACCGAGGAAGACGCCAACTTCGTCCTGGACTTTCGGCTTATTGAGTGGATAACGCATGCGTATGCCAACAAACTCCAAGCCATTCTTGCGGGGAATCTTTTCGCCGACCGTTCCGTCGTAGGAGAAGAGGTCAGGGGAGAAGGGGATGGGAATTCTGCGCCCATTCTCTAGTTCCTCGATCTGAACCGCAGTTGTGAAGAGAAAGCCCGGGTGGAAATACTCTATGCTAAACATTCGCTCTTCATGCCAAAGAGCTTTTTCCGTTCGAAATCTAATGTCGCGGTAGTCGTCGTACTCGATCTTGCCGAGCCTTGCCTGGTCGATACGTTCTGGAGTCCTGGGCTCAAGCTCCGCGAGACCCTTTGCCATCTCAACAAGCGCGCTATAGTTGAAAGGCTCAGCTGAAGCTGCCTCGCCTGCAGACTGCGCATTGGCGTAGGATGGTAGACTGACTAGGGTGCTACTTAAGAGCGCAAGCGCTACCAAGACCTGTGAAATCTTATTCTTCATTAACTCTTTAAGGTTAAGGCCGGCCCAACGTAACTACCTATTCAATGGTAAGGGCTTTATCGGTGCTGAGATTTAAGCCACTGAAACTTCTCTCTAAATTCTCGAAAAAGAGCCCTACTGAGTATACTTTTAACGGAAAATTTGCAAGTGCTTAGGTAGGGAATTCTGGGCTCTGGGGCCCTTAGAGGCGCTCTCTGTTAGATAATGCCTTTAGTAGCTGAATCATGCTGCGAAGCCCCAGCCCTTTCCCCATAGAAATGCCACTGCCAAACACCTCAAAGACAATCTCATCAGAGACTGAGCAAACTTGTTCTAGAGCTTGTCCTGAGAGGTTCTCTTGCAGGATTTGAGCGAAGGCTTTGGCTGATATGCCTTGAGGGTTTAGTACCGCGAAGTGGAATTGCAGAGTCTTGTCTGGGTTGCGTTGATAGAACACGTAGGCATCGGATTCACAGGAAGGGACCTTGAATTCATCCGGGTATGGAACGCAAGCTATCGAGGAAGGAACCGGGACGAAGCGTTCAGCTAGTTCGATCAGCAGCTCCGACTTCATGTCGCGATCTAGTAGGGCGAACTCATCGAGTAGCTCTGCGAGGCCTGTTGGTATGGATGGTTTACTGGAAATGCTCATCGGCTTCGTGTCGAAGAGTAATTAAGCTGACTTTTCAATAGGAACGCCAACGAGGTTTCCCCACTCAGTCCAGCTTCCGTCATAGTTGCGAACGTTTTGATATCCAAGCAGGTATTTCAAGACAAACCAGCTAAGGCTACTACGCTCTCCAATACGACAGTAGGCGATGACGTCATCTGAGGAACTCAATCCTCCCTCAGTTTCGTAAATACGTCGCAGTTCGGAGGCCGGAAGAAAACAGCCAGTTTCAGGGTCTATGGCCTTTGCCCAAGGAACGCTCACCGCACTAGGAATATGTCCACCTCGGAGCGCTCCTTCGTTTGGATAGCCTTCCATATGCATTCTTGTGCCAGCGAACTCTTCCGGGCTGCGAACATCAACAAGTTTTCCGCTCTGCTTAAGATGAGCAAGCACGCCGTCACGAAAAACACGGATGCTGGCGTCATCTCGTTCTGAAGCAGAATACTGCGTCTTAGGAAGTTCTGGTTTGTCCTTTGTAAGAGCTCGACTCTCGTTCTGCCACTTCAGGCTACCGCCATCCATGATTTTCGCATTTGTATGCCCAAAGAGTTGGAACACCCATAAAGAATAGCAGGCCCACCAGTTGCTTTTATCACCGTAAAAAACAACGCAAGTTTCTGGTGTGACGCCGATTCTTTGCATTAATTTCTCGAACTCTGAGCGGTTAAGGTAATCACGACGAAGTGGGTCGTTAAGGTCATCAACCCAGTCTACCTCTACAGCTCCCGGAATATGTCCCGCTCTGTAAAGAAGCTGATCTTCGTTGGATTCTACGATTCTAACGTTTGGGTCGCTTAGATTCTCTTGAACCCAGTCGGTGGATACTAGATGCTCCGGGCTTGCGTAGCCACGTGCGTCGATGTCATTCATCGTGAATCCTCGAAATGAGAGTTTTTAGTCTGTGCCTTACTGGCATTGAAGGAAACTAATGAAGCTAAGGTGAGATAGCAAGCTCTAGTCGTTTTCAGCGTTGCGATGATCGACGATGGTGTAAGGGTTTTGTCCGATAATCTCGATCATATAGTCACGAATCTGCTGCACCGTTGTGCGGCAATACGGGTCAAGCACTCGTCGACCGTCTACGGTTCCCTCAGCCGCGCCGCAGGCTGGTGCGCTTGATGACGGTGAGCAGCTCGGTCCCTGAGGTCTTATTGGCCCCCAGATGCCGCCTGTCATTACAGCAATATCGTACATGTCGCTGTTGACTTGATAGAAACTACTTTGCCAGGCCAACTGGAAATCGGAATGACTAATCGTTGTTGAACTTCCGTCCTCGGTGTAGGTGCCACTGCACTCGCCGCTACTACAATCCCATTCTGTCGCAATTGGTTTTACAAGCGGCAAATCTTGAGATCGAGCTTCGGAATCGCTTAAGCACTTACCGGGATCTTCGGTAGACGGAACATCAACGGAATGTGGAACCACATTTTGTCCGATTAGAATCACATGCATTGGTGTTAAGGATGGATAGACGAGGTCCTCTACATAGTCTTTCAATTCGTTTACGGAATACCAATAGTGTACTGGCGTTGAGCTGCAACCTTTTGAGTAGCAGCCTTCGGCTGCGTCTTTGTCATTAAACCATTGGGTGATATCCTCGTAATTAATATCTCCATCTCCGTTTAGGTCTGCGTCTGCACAATCTGCGGCTGGCGGTGGACAGGAGCTCGGTAGTGAACCGCCAAATCCCGCCCTGCAGCTGCTCTCGTTCGGGGCGCCTACGTAGCAGTAGCTTGCACAGATCGCACCACTATCTTCGCAGGCGAAAATTTTCCAGGCATCGTAAATGTCAACCGAATCGTCATCGTTCTGTTCTATGTCCTCATTTAATTGCGGACAGTCACGACAGTTAGTCTTTCCGTCGCCAATGAGCACCATAAAATCAGAAGAAGGCACAGCAACATTCTTCTCAGCGGCAAATTGCTTCATTGCTTCCGCCACTGCGAGCGTCATATTGGTGTTTGATCTTCTTGCCGGAAAAAGCCCGTGTTGAACAGCGCGCTCGAAGCCTTTAGTGGGATCCGAAAGCTCGTCCCAATCAAGAAACTTTTCTAGGTAATCATAGTCGTCGGTAAGCTTTACTATTCGCGTCCAAGAAAGGGTTTGGTCATAGAAAATAAGACAAACTTTGTCTCCGGCTACTGAGCGAGCTTTGAATATTTCAACTGCTCTCTTTAGGCCTTCAAAGACAGTTCGAAGCGGCTCTGGACCGGAGTAGATAAGGTCTCGAAAAGTATCAATGCGATAGCTTAATCCATTGTTTACCGCATAGAAGGGGTCTGTGGCTGGGTCGTAATGATGCTCGGAGTAGATCTCGGCATTTGCAAAATTATCTTCGCTGTCTTGAAAGTTTAGATCCGATAGCGTTGTGCGCAATTCGTAGTCGTCTTGGTAATGTTCGTTAATCACAGTGCTCGCGCCACCTCGCACTGGGAAAGCTCCAAGGTTGTCCCAGTCTACATCGTGCCTAGTAGATGAGAGTCCGGGATTGTCCGCTTCGAGCAAGAAAGCAAACTCCGTGCCTTGGCCACCAAGCTCATGAGTTTCTCGAGTCATTGAAGGCGAAAGATCGACCAAGAAACAAGCATGGCGAGGAACGACGCTTGCGGTTGCTGCAACGTTGATGTTTATCGATGAACTATTTCCCCAGGCGGCTTGGGCAAATATAGGATTGTAAGATTCGTGGAGATTTCCAGCAATTCTAAACGCATTCGGTGGGCTGCTGCTATCGGCTCCTTCGACGAAGCAAGGGTATGTTCCGGAGCAGGGGTCGCTCAATGGAAGAGCTGCGTAATACCACTGCCCCGCTTCTAATACTGCACTTCCCGAACCTTCGCTGACTTCATTCGGTGTTGCTTCTCCTGCAAAATTTAACACGACGTTTACTTCAGAAATCTCATTTGCCCGTTCGAGCGCGGCACTCATCTTCTGAGCGTGCGTTCCCTCAGTGTCGTTATACTCTTCGAGAGCAGCAAGGGCGGCAAGTTTGACGTATTGGCGGGAACGCTGAGCTTTGGAAGCTGCCGCAGTAAGATCAACTGCGAGAGCAGCAAAACTGACGACGACGACAAGAATAATGGCAGTGAGAATCAAAATTGCTCCACTCTCGTCATCGCTATGGAACGTAGAGCTATTCATCGCAGGAGCCACAAGTGCCGTTGCTTAGTACTTCGCAGGGGTTGCCGTTTTGTAGTTGGCAGCTTGCGGTTTCAAGACATTGGCCGTTATACATTTCAAATCCACTGTTGCAGGTGCAAGCGCAGTCAGATCCTTGAACCGAGCGGGATGGGCAGGTGCTACTGCACTGACAACTTCCGCCGCTTAGCTCTTTGTTTGGATCGTCGCAAGAGCATGAGCCACCGGAATATGTGGCTCCACTAGGGCAATCGCAGGCGCAGGTGTTAGTGTTAAAGGTCGCTCCAGCTCCGCAATTGTTGAGTGACGGGAGGCATTGGCAAGACCCGCCAGAGAGCTCCTTATTCGGGTCATCACAGCTACACGTGCTGCCGTCGTAGCTGGCACCTGTCGGACAATCGCATTCACAGGTGCTAGTGTTTCGAGTCGAGCCGCTACCACAGGCCGGTAAAGAGCTTGCACACTCGCAACTTCCACCACTAATCTCCATGTTCGCATTGGAACACTCACACTCTGTTCCATTGTGAGTTGCGCCGCTTGGGCAATCACAGGAGCAGGTATTTGGATCGCGAGTTCCTCCGTTACCACAAGAGGGGAGGTCTGATCGGCACTCACATGCTCCGCCGGTGAATTCCATGTCGGAATTTGAACAGACGCATGCGCTACCGTCGTAGCTTGCTCCGCTTGGGCAATCACAAGCGCAAGTAGAGGTGTTTCTCGTTGCGCCGCCGGCGCAGGCAGGAAGGTCGCTCCGGCACTCGCATGCTCCGCCGGTGAATTCCATATTAGAGTCTGAGCAGACGCATGCGCTACCGTCGTATGTCGCACCACTCGGGCACTCGCAGGCACATGAGGAGGAGTTTCTCGTCGAACCTGAGGCACAAGGGTCAAGACTTGAGCTACACTCGCAACTCGAACCGTTAAACTCCATGCTTCCGTTGTCGCAGACGCAGGCGGAGCCATCGTAACTCGAACCACTCGGGCATTCACAGGCGCAGGTAGAACTATTTCGAGACGCTCCCGAGCCACAAACATCAAGGTCGGAACGACAAGAACAGCTTCCCCCGCTTAGCTCCATATTTGGATCATTGCATTCGCAGGAACCGCTACCAACGTTTAGAGTACTGCCGTTAGGGCAGGTGCAAGAGCAAGTAGCAGGGTCTACCTGAGCGCCACCGGTGCACGTTTGAGCAGGGTCGCATTCGCAACTGCCGCCGGAAATCACTCTGCTTGGATCGTCACAGGTGCATTCGCAGGTCTCTGCAGCAGCGGTAGATCCGTCCGGACAAGAGCCCGCATCCGGACATTCGCATCCGCAGGTATCTGGGTTTTGTGTTTCGCTACCGACGCATGCAGGATCTGCTGGCTCGCAAACACAGTCACCACCAGACTCGGTTTGTCCGCTCGGGCACTCGCAGGACGTCGGGTCGCCAGGAGTGGGGACAAAACCGCCGCTGCATGAACAAGAGCAGGAGTTAGAATCTTGCTCTTGAAAGCTACCGCAGTCGTTTTCACACACACACCATTCGTTCTCATCGACAAAGCCCTCGGAGCATTCGCAAACGAGCGGGTCTGAACTAGTGGCAGCGAAGCCCCGCGCTCCGAAACAGCGACATTCGCAGGCATCTTGTTTTGCCCATGCGCCTTGGCCACAGGTAGAGTTGGTGAGTGCGCAAACACAAATCGGGTTAGTTCCGCTGGTGTCAATTGTTTGATCCTCGCTTGCGCATCCGCATTGGCCATCAGGAAGCGGACTGAGAGTCCCCAGGCAATAACACTCACGAGTTTGAAAATTCCACGCTTGATAGTCGCCAGGGCAGGGGCATTCGCCCTGCTCATATTCGGCGGAGCCGGCTGGATTCCCATTACAGTCTATGTTTACCGGTAGGGACGCGGTGCGACGCGGTTCCCGAAACGCTTGTGCCCTTGCGCTTACAGAGAAATTCGGAAGCCAGGGAAGAATTGGAATGACTTCTGCTTCAAGCGTTATTTCGATGGGTAGATCGTTGAGTGCTTGTTCCACCGTCTGACCTTGCGCAGGTGTTGGGAGGCGTACAATTTTGTAGGTTTTAGCGTTTACGACGTCTCCTTCGGTATAAAGAAACGCGTTACTTGTGTCTAAGCCTGGGGTAAGCATTGTACCGAGTGGCATTGCTTCGGCGATACTTTTTATCTCGGCTTCGGCATCAATGTAGAGATCCGAGGTCTGATCCTCTGCGTCTAGACCGTTGATGCTTGCAGCGATGGAGGCGGCGCGTTGAGCGCTGGTGGTAAGAATAGTTTGTACGGTGATGTATCTCGCAAAATCAACGAGTGAGAGTATGACTAGGATGAGAATAGGAAAGGCGAGCGCGAACTCAACCATGGTTGCGCCCTTCTGGCAGCGCCTTGAGTTAATTTTCATTAGAGGATTCACTTAAAAAGTTGTCCTTAAAAAGATAAGGCGCAGTCGCGTCCACGCTTATCGAGAG
Organism: bacterium; assembly: GCA_003230795.1. GTDB lineage: Bacteria > Bdellovibrionota_C > UBA2361 > SZUA-149 > SZUA-149 > SZUA-149. The sequence continues at coordinate 2,736 of QIGM01000216.1, read as the reverse complement.
CCCACTGAGGGCAGAAGAATAGTTTCCACCCGAGTTTTGGAAGATTGGCAAAAAGCCAAGGTCTACACTTACTGTAATGGAGTGAGCCGCAATGCCGTCTTCGCCTGAATCCGGATCATGATATGCGAGCTCTACGTTGGTCAATTCCTCGGCGTAGCCGGCTTGCTCTAGCAAGAATTCAACTCTTGAAATCACGCGTTGGCGCATTTGGTTTGTGCTTGCTTCTCCGGCAACTTCCCCGCTCTCAATGCCGGCGAGGCTTGCTCCGTAGCGAGCACCTTCATAAACGATATGCGATAGCTCAAGATACTGATTCAATGCTCTTCCAGTCTCCACAATGCTCATCACTAGAAATAGCAGCACGGGCAAAACTATGGCTAGTTCCAACATCGATGTACCGTTTTCATTCTGTAGCGTTTTGCTTCGCATTTCTCTTGGCTTATTGTTTCTTTGAGAGCACATTTACTTAAGAATAAAGTCGGCTTCTAGAGCCTAGCTCTTAAGTCGAAGGAGTGTAAGTTATTAAAATACCAAGAATCTCTCTCGCGGAATTAGGGGAATGACCTAGAGTCGGCCAATTTTCAGGAGGAGGAAGCAGTTCGTATTAGTTAAGAGAGGCAATTCTCCTAGACCAAGGGCGGTTTTTGGCGTTCATTAAAGAGGCATTAAAGGGGACTGTTTTTCAACAGTCCCCTTTAATGCCAATAAATAGGCTGGAATTCTATGCATAAACCGTGGACAAACTGGAGATAAGATTATGGCTCGAACCCCTTCAAGTATGATGCCTCTTGGCACTGAGGCACCTGATTTTAGCCTTCCGGATACCCGAACCGGAGAAACTGTCTCTTTGCGTGATTGCTCCGGTGAGAAGGCGACCTTGGTGATGTTTATTTGTAACCACTGCCCTTTTGTGAAGCACATCTTCGACGAGATTGTCGCACTAGGTAAGGACTACCGGGCTAAGGGTATTGGTATTGTGGGAATCAGCTCCAACGACGTTGAGAACTATCCAGATGATTCTCCAGAGAAGATGAAAGAACTTGCAGAGGAGCTGGGCTTTGCTTTTCCCTATCTCTACGACGAAAGCCAAGCGGTTGCCCGAGCATATGATGCGACCTGCACGCCGGATTTTTTCATCTTCGATGGCGAGAACAGTTGTGTATATCGCGGCCAGCTCGATGACTCTCGTCCTGGTAGCGATATCCCAGTTACTGGAAAAGATATTCGTTCTGCTCTTGATGCTCTCGTTGCGGGAGACGCCGTAGCTGAAGAGCAGCAGCCGTCCATTGGTTGCAACATAAAGTGGAAGGAGGTTGCAACATAAAGTGGAAGGCTTAGCTTTTGGTGGGCTGAGGGGAGCAGATCTGAGCAATTAATCAATGTATAACGCGCTGCCGTACGCTAGTATTAGTGTATGGAGCGTTTGGAGACATTGAGTCTACGAGCTAGTCGGCTGCGAAAGCGGTTACGCTCTCGCAGTTCTACTTCTCATCGCTTCTCTCCTTTCTTCTTCTTCTTCTTCTCTCCTTTCTCGCGAGTTTCAGTTTTGCTTGCCTGTTCGCTTGTTTTTTGTGGGCCTGTCGCCATCGCGGAATCGGGCTTGGGGGCAGAGAGTTCTTCGCCGCAAGTTCTCAGCGAGAAGCGATATTCTCTAGACAGAAGAGTCAGTCTAAAAATAATCGACGATCTTAGTTCTCCACTCTACGAGATGGAGCAACTGCGCGTTGTGAAAAGAAGTGCAGGGACCTATTTGCGTGAAATTGAAGCTGAACTTGCGCGAGTGTTTCACTATACGCCGGAAAACGGGGTGAGCCTGAGCCTTCTTTCTCGTGCGCAATACCAGGACTACATTGGCGCGGCATCTTGGGCGAATGCGGTCTTTTTTGGCGGAATGATTACTGTGCCGGTTCTCGGCGTTGATGCTCGTTCGCTTGCCGTAATGCGTCGCTCCTTACGTCATGAATATGTGCACGCCGTGTGTGCTGAATTATCAGATTCTAAAACACCTGCCTGGTTTGAAGAGGGCCTCGCTCAATTAATTGAAGGCCCAAGGAACCCGCGATTGGTGCCAGCCTTTCAGATACAACTGCAAACCGGTTCCTTATTGCCCTTTTCTCAACTCGCGAGTGGCTTCACGGCTTTACCGAAAGAGTCAGTAGCCGCAGCCTATGCGCAGTCACTTTTTGCGGTTCGCACAATTGTTAACCGTTTTGGTTTCACTGGAATAAGAAAGTACTTCGCTCAACTTAGTTCAGGATCGAATCCTAGCACTGCGTTTAAAAATGCCTTTGGCATTCCTCAAAGCGAGTTCGAAACCGCAGTGGGCGAGCAGGCGATACTCTGGTTGAGTAGTGGAAACGCCGTTCTCTAAGCTAACTTCTGTTTGCGGGCATGCGCACCGATTCGCATTGAGCTTCATCTAAATAAAAGTTGTGTAGTAGTTTCCTTAACCTAGGGTGATCGGTAATGGTTAGTAGTTTGCCGAATTTATTGAATATTTTCTTGCTAGGCTTTCCCGGACTCTATCCTAAGAGTTCCGAAGAAAACGCAGAGTCTACGAATTTTTCTTCACTTGAAGCTATCGCCTTGCCGCCTATCAAGCCGGCTCCGACGATGTACGAATTGACGATGGCTGAGCGTCGTCGCGTGTTAGCGAGACGTCGACGACGACGCTGGGGGGCGAGGAGTCGCGAGTTTAGGCCGACGAGACGAATTCAAGTTGAGCGTCCTAGTAAG
>QIGM01000063.1 GCA_003230795.1 bacterium | reverse complement strand
GTCACTCGCGGCCCATCAAAGAGCAGCACCGGCGCTCGGTTGGTATCTTTTACTTCTATAGTTAATGAAAGTGAGGCTGAACTGGCTCCGGAACTCGCTGTGATATCCACCTCAAACACCGCGCTACCCCGCACTCGATTAGCAACATCGAAACCAGGTTCGTAACTTATCAGCCCGTTGTCGACGCTAAACGCCGCCCCTTCGGGCAAGCCTTGAGCTCTGAAACGAACCGAGCCTGTAGTACCAGTCACCGGAAAGCGACGACTGAGCAGCTGGCCCTCAGAAACAGAAAGACTGACTTTGTTCTCGTCTACAAATCGAAAACTCTCATTCACCCCTACATCATCATCCGGATCAGGCTCAGGCCCGAGTGCAGAAATTGCTGAGAAGCACGCGCTACCATCTCTAGCGACATGGGCTTCATACTCTTGAATAGAGAAATCTGAAAAACCACCAGGTGATGGAATGAAAAACGGCCACATCAATGATGGCACGGTTTGCACCAGCATCTCATCGTGAGACATGCCGATGACATGTCCTATTTCATGCGCCAGAGTAACGGCAAGCCCCTGCACTCCCTGTCCGGTGCCTCCCTGAGTCGCAAAGAGAAACGAGAACTGAGGCAGTATGCACGAAGCATCCGGATATCCGAGACCAGACACTCCGGTATATGCCGAACGCCCAAACACTGCTGTAATATCATGCTCAGGCGCAGTTCGTTGTCGCCAAAGCTCTCGAACTTTTTCAAGCATCGCGAGACCATCTCGAGCGGCAGTTGCAGCGCTAAAAGGATCGCCCGATCCTGGTCGGAAAATCTGTACCCCAACAAGACCTATACGGAGACGCAACACATCAAAGAAGGTATCGGCTGAGCCCACTATCGAAACAACTTCTGCGACTAACTGATCGTTCGTACGCGTGCCGCTGTAGTCGCCTGAAGAAACAACAACCAGCTGCACTTCGCGGATCACATTCTCTAGAGCCAAGACGCCCGGATTGGACTCACCCGAGTTTGACTCACCCGATTCGGACTCAATAATTTGACTGCTCGGCTCTGGGCCTTCAGCGCGGACAATCTCCTCTAACTGTTTAAGCAAAGCCAAGGGTTCCAGCGCAGCCGACTCCGAGCCTTCACGTTGCTCTTCGATTACATGTTGAGGCATCACCTCCTCATGTTCACCTTCCGGACGAAGAGACCAAGAGCGCCCTTCTGCAGAAGACACATCAAGAAACGATCCATAGACACCAAAGCCACGTTCACCAGTTTTATGGACAAGAGTCCCTTCGATTCCTGCGAAATTCGAAACTCTGTCGACGACAACCCTTATTGACTCGCTCACGCGGTTCGCTGAGTCAATAATCGGCACTCTAATCGTCTTCCTTTCGATAAGATGAAATCGCGATTCCAGACCGTCTTTGAGCGGTAGGACGAATCCCGCCGACTGCGCAGCAACTCTAGAAGTGAACAAACCGGAAGTAAAAGGTAGAGAATGGGGTCGGTAGTGACGGCGGGCTTTCGCGTTCGAGATATCAGACAAGTGCGGCTGAGCGACGGCAAGCGAAGAAAGCAGTAACAGCGTTACAAAGTATGCGATGAGAACTCGATAACTGGTATTTCGCTTCATCGCACCTCCTTAAAGCACCGCTTACCTTGGCGAACAACTACCTGCTAGGCTTACCAGGCTGGTTCAAGTGAAGATTGCCCGTTTTCATTTCCGTTGAGACAGGCGTTCCCAAGCGATAATTTCCGCTAAAGCAGGCATCGCAATAATTGCTTTGCGCACCCTTCACCGCTCGATACATGCCATCGACGCTAAGGTACCCGAGGGAGTCCGCACCAATGTACTCCTTCACTTCTTCAACGCTATGGTTTGCAGCGATCAACTCGTCTCTCGAGGGGGTATCAACCCCGTAATAACAAGAACCGGTGGTTGGGGGAGAACTAATTCGGAAATGAATTTCTTTCGCCCCTGCCGCCCGAAACATCTTCACAAGCTTGCGGCAGGTGGTCCCTCGAACAATGGAGTCATCAACGACAACGACCCTTTTATCGCGAAAGACATCACTGTTCGCGTTTAGCTTCACGCGCACTCCAAAGTCGCGAATCGTTTGTTTGGGTTCAATAAAGGTTCGCCCCACGTAGTGGTTACGAATTAAGCCCAATTCCAAAGGAAGCCCCGACTCATGCGCATAACCAATCGCAGACGGCGTACCAGAGTCAGGGACAGGAATTACTAAATCCGCTTCCGCAGGATGCTCTTTTGCGAGTTCCGTTCCAAGTGCTCTTCGCACGGTGTAGACATTCTTGCCTTGAATAATTGAATCCGGCCGAGAGAAATAGACAAACTCGAATATGCAAAAAGCAGGATCCGCTTTCTGCAACAGGCAACTACTGTTCATCTGACCGTCAGAGGTGATTTCTAAGATTTCCCCCGGCTCAATCTCTCGAATAAAATCAGCTCCGATCAGATCGAACGCACAAGTCTCTGAGGCCACGATATAGCCATCTTTTACCTTTCCCAACATTAGGGGACGCACGCCTGAGGGATCGCGAATAGCAATCAAGCGATTATAGGTCATTGTCACTAAAGAATAAGCGCCTCGCACATTCCCGAGAGCTGCGGCCACTTTCTTAACAATCGTATCCTCAGTTGTTGCTCGTGCGATAAGATGGAGTACAACTTCAGTATCAGACGTCGCCGAGAATATCGCTCCACTCTTTTCTAAATCAGCTCGTAGCTCAGGAGCGTTGACCAAGTTGCCGTTGTGAGCGATGGCAAATGAATTATCCGCGAAGTTTGCGACTAGCGGCTGCAGATTCTGCCAGTCCTTGGTACCGAAGGTCGCGTAACGCGTGTGCCCAACGGCGGATGTTCCAGGTAAGCGAGCGATAGACTCAGTATTGAACACATCGGACACCAGTCCCATATTGCGATGAGCATACATGCCGTGGCCGTCGGTTGAGACAATTCCAGCCCCCTCCTGCCCACGATGCTGCATCGCATACAGTCCGAGGTAGCAATAGTTTGCAGCCTCAGCGTCCCCGATCACACCGATAACGGCGCACTCTTCGTTGAATTTATCGTTCACTATATGCCTGTATTTATTGAGAATTTTCCGTGGAAATGAGTGCCGCAATCATACCCGCCTGGGGAACATTTGGCAAAACCTCCGCGACCTAACTTAAAGAGTCTCGGAGGGCCTCAACATTTTCGTAGCTTTCATTAAGGCTCTATACTGGAATAAACGTATGCTTCGGCTTGATGGACATCACCGTTTCCGCGATTAGCTTCGCGGCCAACTCAAGATCTCGCGTATCCACCACTTCAACTTGTGAATGCATGTATCGGTTAGGAATACAGATTAGCCCCGCAGCAACTCCTGAGCGAGTAATTTGAATCGCATTCGCATCGGTTCCCGTTGCGCTCGGGGAAGGTTGTGGCTGATATTTGATTTTTTTCTTCTTTGCTGTGGCAGTGATCAGATCCCAGAGCACGGGATTAATATTCGCACCACTAGGTATTCCAGGACCGTCGCCAAGGTTCATCGTTCCAATTCGCTTAGCATCAGAAGCAGGATTGTCCGTCGCATGGGTAACATCCACCGCGATACCAACAAGAGGGTCTATTCCGTAACAAGAAGTCCGAGCTCCACGAAGCCCAAGCTCCTCCTGTACAGTGCTCACCGCGTAAAGGGCAACAGGGAATTTTTTCTTATCCGCGCCCTTTATTTTCGAAGCAACTAGACGTAGCGCTTCCATCACCACAAATACGCCGGTCTTATCGTCGCAACCAGCAGCGGCGAATCGGTGTTTACCCATTTCGGTAATGCCTAGCTGAAAGGTGATGCAGTCTCCGACTCGGACCCGCTTCTTCACGTCTGCGCCACTCAGCGCACCGATATCTATCCAGAGTCTTTCTAATTCGATTTTCTTTCCGCGCTCTGCTTGCGTTTGCAAGTGAATAGCCTTTTGTCCGATCACCCCTTGGATAGGCCCTTCGGCCGCTTGGATAGTGACATTCGCGCCTGGCAGTACCGCAGGATCTATCCCGCCAATTTTGTCGAAAGAAATAAAGCCCTTTTCATCGATATGCGTAACCATAAGGCCAATTTGATCGCAGTGTCCCGCGAGCATTACACGAATTTTCCCCTGAGGATTAAACGCGGCGATAAGGTTCCCATGAACATCGACAGAGATTTCATCGGCGAACTTGCTCATTCGCTTCTTAACGACTTTCTGAATCTTCTGTTCAAACCCAGAAGGAGATGGCGTCTCGAGTAACTTGCCTAAAAACTGTTTTGGTTCTTTCTGCATTAGTTCCTCACTGTCCCCCCATGACTCAAATATCCCTACTCTCGTATCTTGTGCGACTTAAGGCACGACGCTACCAATTTAGATCGATCCTTAACAGAGGGCTTTTTTTTCGCAAATGCTTTAGCTCCCTCGTCGTCATGGCATATCTTCCAGATACCTGGGAATTCTCAAAGGCAGCCGGCAGGTCTCCTTGGAATAGATAAATCTCAGCTGTTCTCTCTCGAGAAAGTATTGTGCGCTTCCGCTGAGCGCGCTTTTCATCCTTCCTCACAAGAAACGTTTTTTCTCCATCGACCTCTTTAACTACCACATTCGGCGGCTTGGGCAGCTGCTCACCAACAACTCCGAACAAGAGTTTCACACGAGGGGAAAGCTCCTCACAAACAGCCGCATGCTCTACTTTGGTTTTCTTTTTGCGTTTCTTTTTGCGTTTCTTTTTTTTCTTTTTACCCTTAGCCTTTACTTCGGTCTCTACTCTCTCTAGACGGCAATTTCCTCTTTCAAGAAAATCTCGTAATCGCAAACTTCCTTCCAAAATTCGAGTCGCCGGCGCGAAACGTCCGGCTTCACGATCACCGAGTGCAACAATAATTGGGCGCGGTTTCTCACGCATGCGTCGACTTCTTTTTACTATGTGGCTTCTAAGCTTCTCGGCCATTTGCATTCGCGCATGCTCTGCTTCTGAGCTCGCTTCATCGAGCAGCTTCCGCCAATTGAAGGTATAAAGAACGATTTTTCGACTACCGTTTCCCTCGGGACTATTAACCTTCAGAACCAATTCTACGGGACCGCGATAGAAAAGCTCCTCTTTGAAATCACCGAACTGAGGGAGCTGCTCATTTACAAGATATCTCAGCGTCACAACCTCTATATTGTAGTCGCTCACGAGAAATCCATTAAATGCAAGTCTATGATTACTTGCCCCTACAAAGGCGCGCCAAGAGAAGTCACTCTTTTTCGAAATCTTTTCCGCAAGAGCTTTCAGCCCTTCCTTGGCTCGTTTAAGGCTGGTGCCAACTAGACCCTGCACCGCCACAACGGTACAAGCCTCCGACGTCACCGCCTTAATGATTTCACGTTCTTTACGTCGATGTTTTTTTAATAAATTAGTATCCTTCGTAACCCGACGCACCTCGATTCGCGTCGAATAGTTCTGTAAGTTTAGTGAACATATTCGCACTTCCGGCAAACCCCGCGCATCAAACTTGGTGTATTGTCTAAACGGACGCGTCGAGGTCCAAATCCTGGCGCGCTGTCTACGCTGGAGCTTCTTGATTCGTTTCTTTTGCGCGCGAGTTAGGATCACGTCTTTTACGAGAGGCGGTGTTATTGGCACATCGACAGCCCTGCCCTTAGACCTCCTTAGGAGTTCTTGAAATATTTTCTTTTCCTGCGCATCTTCACGACGAAAATCCGGGCGATCATCCTCAGGTTCTTCACCTTCCAATAAATCCGCTTCCGGAGTCGGAACTGGCTCAGGTCGAAGCCACTCACCCAGAGCGGGAACTACTGTGGTCTTTTCTTCTTCCGGTGATTCTGCTGCATTTCCTGTCTTACTCGACACTTCACCTTCTTCCGCAAGAAGGGCACTAGCTTCCGCAAGAAGGGCACTAGGCAAAACGAGAGGAAGAAGAAGCAGGAACGCAAAATAGACAAAGGATGCGACTGAGATGCTGAGAGTAGACTTGTCTACAGAATGTGGAGGAAGATTATGTCTCTCCGGCACGCTCTATTCTCCAGCACATAGGGAATTAGTAGGCACAGGGAATACCTGTGGTTCGATAGAATGCATTGCATTAGAGAGGCATTCTAAAACACAAATTGTAATGTGGAAATACGAGGAAAATAACTATGGGAATACCTGGGGAAATACGTGGAGCGGGCGGCGGGATTCGAACCCGCGACCTCCTGCTTGGCAAGCAGGCATTCTAGCCCCTGAACTACGCCCGCGCATTTCCGTCAGCACTATGTAGAGTATCGCCCGAGTCGTGTCAACGTGAGCTGTTGTTGTATCAAACCGAGAGAATATGCGCACGAAAACACTCAGCTAAAAAAGGTGCCAGGCCTACTCCTCAGCCACCATCTTGATACAAACCGCAAGTATTTCCATCGCTAGGCGAACTTCGTCCAAACTTGGTCGAGTTGGCGCAATTCGAATATTGCAATCTGCTGGGTCCTTCCGATAAGGAAAAGCGGCTCCGGCCCCAGTCAATGTCAGCCCTACTTCTTTGGCAAGTGCCACGACCTGACTCGCCATACCTGGCTTAGTATCGAGACTAACGAAATAGCCGCCGCGCGGCTTAGTCCAAGTCGCAAGCCCAGTACCACCCAATTCCGCAGCGAGAACGTTCTCAACAACCTCGAACTTAGGACGAATCAAGTCGGCATGCCGCTGCATATGCCCCTTTAGTCCTCCAGGCACTCCACTGAGGAATCGCACATGTCGCAATTGATTAACCTTGTTAGGGCCAATGCTTTGGGTTCCGAATAACTTCGCAAAATAATCAATGTTTACTTTGCTCGCTGCCATAAAGCAGACGCCGGCACCAGCAAAGGTAACCTTTGAAGTAGAGCCAAAAACAAACACTCTTTCTGGATTTCCTGCTTCTTTACACGCAGCAAGAATACTCTTCATCGGAGGAGGAGAATCATCAAGGTGATGCACGGCATAGGCATCGTCAGCGAATATTCTAAAATCAGGCGCTGCCGTACCCATTGAAGCAAGCGCGTCCATCACAGAATCTGAATAAACAATTCCCGTAGGATTACTATAGCGCGGAACGCACCATATCGCCTTTATCTGTGGGTCCGCTGCGACAAGACGCGCAACCACTTCCATATCCGGCCCTTCCGCAGTCAGCGGGACTGGAATCATTTCAATTCCGAGTGACTCACAAACGGTAAAATGTCGGTCGTAACCTGGCACAGGACAGAGAATCTTAACCGCTTCCTCTTTAGCCCATGGCCGCTCCCCACCCGAAACCCCAGGAACCGGAACCCCGCGTAGCAAAGCCCAGGTAATGACATTCTGCATCATCTGGAGGCTGGCATTGTCCCCTACTATTACCTCTTCAGGTGTCGCCGATACAATCTTCGCAAAAAACTTACGTGCCTCGGGAAGTCCGTAAGGCCCACCCGGATAGTTTCGGCAATCAAGGCCATTCTCTGCCTGATAATCGCAACTCTCGTCGAAGGCGGCCCAAAGGTCATTCGAGAGATCGAACTGCTCCGAGCAAGGCTGACCTCGCGCCATGCTGAGGGTCAAATCCATCGCCTCAAATCGCGCAAAACGCTCAGCAAATGTTGGTAAGGAGTCGCTAGTAGTTGCTTCAGACACAGCCGCTCTCATCAGACAGATCCTAGAATATTCACCTGTAGAAAGGTTACTTGAGATATTTTGTATTGGGAAGTCGGAAGTCCGTAGGGACCACAGAATACCCGGAAAGTCAAAGTGCTAAGACGTAAGAAACCCACGCGACAAGGGGATCAAGGCCCACTATTTGGATTTTTCTACTTCCTTTTTGAGGCGCGACTCAACGATTCCAGGGACAAATCTCGAAACGTCCCCGCCGTTGATGGCGACGTTCTTTACGATACTCGAACTGATAAATGAGCAGTCCTCAGAAGTCACCAAAAAGACCGTCTCGATTTCGGAAGCAAGCTGCCGATTAATATGCGCCATCTGCGCCTCATACTCGTAATCCGAGACAGCCCGCAATCCACGAACGATCACATCCGCCTCTACCTTTTTCACGTAATCTACCAAAAGGCCGTCAAACGCTTGAACCACCACCGATTCACTAAGAGATGCTTCAGACACAGCCTCATTGACCATCGCCACCCGCTCTTCGGCGCTAAACCAAACCTTCTTCGAGCTACTGCCAGCCACGGCAACATACACCGTCGAGAACACGCTTCGGGCGCGACGAATAATATCTAAATGCCCGTTCGTAATGGGATCGAAGGTCCCGGCATAGACTGCAGCTGATTTTGCGCTTTTGCTCATCGGCTTAGCTCTCCTTCAGAACCAAATAAGAAACTACGGTATCACCAAAACTCTTATCCCGAACACGTTCCAGCAACAAGGAAGAACCTTGAACGGCGTAACACTGCGCTGAATCGAATAAATCAAGCTCGCTCCTACTTTCGTAGACAACTCTTGTTCCCGGTTCCACATGCGGACTACCGCAAAGGCGAGAGAGCAAATCGACCGGCTGGAATAGCTCATAAGGAGGATCGAGAAACACCAGACCGAATTTATCTGTACTGACGTCACCTTGAGATTTCAAAAAACTCTCCGCTTTGTTCGTTTTTACTTCGCAGCAATCTTGCACATCGAGTGTCTGAAGAAGTTCAAAAAGCCTCTTCGCGACGGCTCGGTCGCGCTCGACGAATACACAAGTCCCTGCCCCACGCGAGATGCACTCTAGACCAAGGGATCCAGAACCGGCAAAGAGGTCTAGCACACGTAAACCTCCTAGCTCGCCTAGAGACTCAAGCGTTGAGAACATTGACTCACGCACCCGATCACTCGTCGGTCGCACTTCGCCGACGCTAGCGGGAGGAATACGCCTACCCTTTAAGCTACCAGCAATGATTCTCATCTCGCCTCATCCTCCGTCTTGCGGCCAATCTCCCCTCATGGCAATGTTCTGGAAGCGATTTCATTACTCTAAATGAGGATTACAATGTCCAAGTCTTCAGATTTATCACTCCCAGATTTATCACTCCCAGATTTATCACTCCCAGATTTATCACTCCTCTTAGCCCGGAGGCAAAAGCGCCTCATCTACTGGAAAGAGCGTTTTAGCTCCAAAGAATTGAGCGAAGCACAGGTTAGTCGATGTCGCGACCTTTTCTCCACCTTTTCCCTGCTGATGATGAAAGTTCTCAAAGCAAGCAACGAAGAAGAGAGAAATGAATGCGAAGAGCGGCTCGAGTCACTTGAGCAAGAGTTGAATAACCTTTTCTCATCTCGCCGCCTTATGACGAGTTCCTTGGGAGGCGCGATAACCAATGAGCCAGAACCCGGTGAGGCAGGACATTAAGCAGCCGCGTCGCAATCATCGCTTCTAATATCCAAAACTTTCTTATAAATCACTCCTTTTCCTTTCCGCGAATCGCTTTACTGCCTCGAGGAGCTATGTTAATTCCTCCTTCCAGTCCAGAAGTGGGGCGCTAGCTCAGTTGGTAGAGCAACGGCCTTTTAAGCCGTGGGTCACTGGTTCGAGCCCAGTGCGCCTCATATCCACCTCGATCATACAGATTTCGGTATCAAACAACTATTCTGTTATTTCGGTGACTTACGCCGTTTTGCGATCTTTTTACTCAAAATCTCTCCTTTTTACTGCCCAAACCATCCCCAAATACTAAAAATTTCCGTGAAAACTACCGTTACATAATAAGGAATGCCTGCTTGAGGGATACAAGCGAAGTCGGCACTCAGTCGTGAACGCGAGCCTTTGCTGTACTAAGCTCTTGGGGAGATCGCTGTGAACGGATTTACCCATGAGTTGAGGTTTTTTCACGGAAGATGAGTGTAATCAATCGGATTACAGGCAGTCTGCTCACTAATTCAGCAGTCTCAGAAGGAAGCACACAAAGCTCAGCGGGCGGGATTGGCACTGGCGTAAATTCAAGTGCTGCTACCGTTTCGGACTCCCTAAGAAACCTTTCAAACATTTTTGGTAACTCTGCGCTTCGCCTAAGTGGCGCGGTCTCAAACATTCAAATCTCGAAAGAAGCACTCGAGAACCTCCTCGGCGTTACCAACGAACTAATCTCCATCGCAGAACAAGCCGCAAACACTTCCACCAACGCAGGTCAGCGTGCGGCTCTCAATACTCAATTCCAAAGAAACATTCGCGAGCTGCGCGGGATATTCTCAAACGCAAAAGAAAACGGTATCGATCTGCTCGACAAGGATGATCTAGCCGATGTTCTCAAGGGCGCTGGAATCGATACTGAGCAAGCGAGCAATCTCGCGCAAACATTTAAGCGTATCGCAGGACTAGATGATATTCTTGGACTTGAACCTTCTAGACCCGACGATGTGGCCTCTACAACAACCCGACGGCAACAGGTTGAGACAAGCCAACAACAAACTGTTACCTCGACAGTTGGTAACGGCAGCTTTGGTTCAGCATCACAGATAGATTTTGCCGTCGGAGATTCACCTCAAGACATTGTAACTTTCGACGCAAACGGCGACGGTAAACTTGACTTGATCTCTGCCAATTCGGGAAGTAACGAAGCCAAGGTCCTTCTTGGAAACGGTGATGGCACGTTCTTAGCGGAAGCTGCCTATACACTAAACATTATTCCTACCTCGCTCTCAGCAGCCGACTTCAACAATGACGGAATAACTGACATCGTTACAAGCAATGGTTCTGGAAACACCCTCAACGTCCTACTAGGGAACAACGACGGTAGCTTTCAGCAAAGTTCCTCTGTTAACACGTCCAGTGAAGCCCGGACCACGAGGACTGGAGATCTCGATGGAGATGGAAACATCGACCTCATCACCACTGGTTATGCTAATAGCGAAATCGATGTGAATCTTGGTGTCGGCGACGGCACTTTCCTTGCCGGTTCACAAACTAATACCACAAATCAGCCAACTTCGCTTACACTCGGTGACTTCGATGGCGATGGAATTCTCGATGTCGCAACTACCGAGGCCGGAGCGACGACCAGCATACTACTAGGAACAGGAACTGGGACACTGCAGGCAGCCGTAAGCTACAATCTCGGCACCGCCGCAAACGAGGTCGTATCTGCCGATTTTAATAATGATGGAAAACTCGATCTTGCTTTCGCGATTGACGGAACCAATGTAGCTGGAATCCTTATCGGAAATGGTGACGGTAGTTTTCAATCGATACAGACCTTTGCTTCACCCGTCGGAGCAATGGATATCGACTACACCGATTACGATCAGGACGGCAACCTTGACTTGATCCTAGCCGACGGCAGCGGCGGAAATGAAATCGCCATTCTGCGAGGTAACGGAGACGGAAGCTTTCAAGCAGCTAGCAGCATAGACGCTGGAAATACATCAGTTGCAATCGCACTCGGAGACTTCGACGGCGACGGAGTGATAGACATCGCATCAGCAGCAGGCTCTTCCGACACAATCGGTGTCGTCCTAAGCCAATCTGAAGTGGCAAATACAAATGCGGTTGTTGGCAACGGAACCTTCACCCGTCAAACTGGCGTTGCCGGAGACCTTAGCGGCGGAGCCTACGACGTGGGCAGTGGACCAACC
>QIGM01000390.1 GCA_003230795.1 bacterium | reverse complement strand
GAACTCTACCGCGTGGACACCACTTATCAGCTCATCGGCTGGGGAGCAGTTGGTCAGGGTTCAAATCAGCAGCAGGCAGACTACGTCGAGACTCGAGCGCTTGATGGAAACGAAGTTGGTCTGGCAATTACGATTCAGTACCATATCGATCCAGCGATGGTGACTCACGTCATACAGAAAGTAGGAACATCGATGGATAACGTGCGGAAACTAGTAGCAGCCGCAGCTCGTGCGGATATTCGAACGCACATGAATATTTTAAAGACTCGTGATTTCTTTAGCCAGTCTGAGCGTCAAGCAGCGGTGGATCAAACCCGTGAAGCAATGAAAGCTCGTCTTGCGCCTGAGGGAATTAATATCGTTTCGGTTATCTATAAAGATCACCGCTTTGAGAGAGCAGGAGACGAAGGCGAAGAGCCAGATCGTCGCTATCAAGAGCAAATTGACCGTACCCAAGCAGTCAATCAGGAGACTTTACAGGAAGAGAACCGTCGAGCAGCTATTGCCCAAGCGAAAGGGAGTCAGCAGGAAGAGACCCAAGGACACGTTAACCGCCTTGTGCAAACTGCAATGGGGTATAAGCGCCAAGCGACTAATCGCGGAGATGCTTATCGCGAAAAGAAACAGAATGAGGCGGCTCAAATTTTCACTGCTGGAATGAACGAAGTGGAAGGGATGAAGCAACGTATCGCTGCCCTTGATGGCCCGGGTGGTGAAGCCCTACTGCGTCTTGATATCGCCAGAGCATTAATGAAGAGTAATCCGAAGTTTGTTCTGATAAACTCTGCGCAGTCCGGGGGTGGTGGTATCGGAATAAGTAAAATCGATCAAAATAAGCTAATCGAGCAGGCAGGTTTGTTTGCCGCCACTTACGAAGGCATCAAAGATGACGCGCCTGCTGCTATCCCAGGCGATGTTGGCGATGGGGTAGTACTGCCTCAGAAGAGCCAGAGCCAGAGGTATCCAGCCAAGTCTTCAGCACCAAGAACGCAGAAAGCCGGAACGCCGTAAACCTTCAGATTTCAACCATTAGCCCCCGAAAATTCGATAGGTAGCCCCCGGAAATCGATAGGTTTAGCTTGAAAACTTCGCACTCTTAGGCTTTATTGCGTGGTGTTTCGCTATTTTGCATACAAGGCTGCTAGGTTATGCGCCTAAGTCACTGGAATACCAGGGTTTAATTACCCCTCCTCCTTTCAAGGGAAACATGTCTGAACAAAAAAGAAAGAAGATTGCGCTCATTGGTGCCGGGAATATTGGCGGAAGCATGGCCTATCTGGCCTGCGCTAAGGAACTTGGCGATGTAGTTCTGTTTGATGTCGTAGAAGATATGCCGCAGGGCAAAGCGCTGGATCTGCGCCATGCAGCTCCGGTTCTTGGTTCTTCAAGTAACGTTACCGGGACAAATGACTACGCTGATATCTCTGGTTCGGATGTTTGTATCGTTACTGCCGGCTTGGCGAGAAAACCGGGGATGAGTCGAGACGACTTGCTTGCAACCAATGCCAAGATCATGAAGTCAGTTGCTCAGGGCATAAAGGAAAACGCTCCTGAGGCTTTCGTTATCATCGTTTCCAATCCGCTTGATGCAATGGTCACCTTGTGTCAGCGCGAGACTGGTTTTCCTTCGGAACGTGTTGTGGGTATGGCTGGAGTGTTAGACTCTGCCCGTTACCGTAGTTTTCTTGCCGAAGAAGTTGGAGTGTCGCCAGTTGTAATTGACGCTTTTGTCCTTGGCGGGCACGGCGACACCATGGTCCCAATTCGCTCCCACACGACTGTTGGTGGAATCCCAATCACTCACTTCATCAAGCCCGAACGCCTTGATGAGATTGAGCAGAGAGTAAGAAAAGCGGGTGGAGAAGTAGTTGCTCTACTTAAAACCGGTTCTGCTTTTTACTCTCCGGCAACGGCAGCACTTGAAATGGCTGAGAGCTTTCTCAAAGATCAAAAGAAAGTTCTACCCTGCGCCGCGTTACTGAATGGCGAGTATGGATACGAAGGTATCTACATCGGCGTGCCAACGGTTATCGGCGGCAAGGGTGTGGAAAGAATAATTGAAATTGAACTCAACGACGAAGAGAAGAAGGCTTTAGCGGTAAGCGCGGAAGCGGTGAAGTCTTTGATAACCTCCTTACCTGAATAAGGTCTAAGCAGAAATGAACTTACACGAATATCAAGCAAAATTCTTACTCGCTGAATACGGCGTACCAGTCTTGCCTGGATACCTCGCTTATACACCACGCGAGGCGCAGAAAGCTGCGGTGAATCTTGGTGGTGGCGTTTGCGTGGTGAAAGCGCAGGTGCATGCAGGTGGACGAGGTAAAGGCGGCGGCGTGAAAGTCGTTAAAAACTCCGCGGCAGCGTTTGAAGCAGCAGAACAGATTCTTGGAATGAAGCTTGTCACGCCGCAGACCGGCGAAGAGGGCAAGCTCGTTTCTAAGGTATGGGTTGAGCAAGGCGCAGCTATTAAGGAAGAGTACTACGTTAGTGCGCTAGTTGATCGCGAGTCTGGATGTGTTTGCTTTGTCGTTAGTAGAGAAGGCGGCATGGACATTGAGGAAGTGGCAGATAAGACTCCTGAGAAGATTCTCAGCATCAACGTTGCTCCCGAAAGCGGATTGCAGGGATTTCACACTCGCAAGATTGCGCAGTTTCTCGGTCTTGATAAAGCAGCGGCTCGTAAGCTTGAGCCAGTGGTTAATGCACTCTATGAGTCTTTTGTTGAGCTTGATTGTTCGCTGCTCGAGGTGAACCCTTTGGTTCAGACAGACGACGGAGAGTTTCTTTGTCTCGACGCGAAAATGGCAATCGATGACAATGCCCTCTACCGACAGCGCGATGCCTTCGAGATGATGGATTACGATGAGATCGATTCTCGGGAAATTACGGCGAAGGAAGTCGGAATCAGCTACGTCGCACTCGATGGAAACATCGGCTGCATGGTTAACGGTGCAGGCCTTGCGATGGCTACGATGGACATCATTAAGCAAGCCGGCGGAGAGCCTGCGAACTTTCTAGATGTTGGTGGTGGCGCGACAAGAGAGATGGTTACAGAGGCTTTTAGCTTGATTCTTCAAGATGCCGCTGTCAAAGGCGTGCTCGTCAATATCTTTGGCGGCATTATGCGCTGTGACGTGATTGCGGAAGGAATTATTGAAGCTGCAAAAACGCTCGATATTAAAGTGCCGCTGGTTGTTCGTCTTCGAGGAACAAACGTTGAGCTTGGAAAAGAACTATTGGCGAAGTCCGGCCTGGAGATAACTCCAGCGGATGAAATGGATGAAGCGGCTGAAGCAATCGTTGCAGCCGTAGCCTAGAAGAAGATTACTAAGGAAAGCATAAGACATGGCAATTCTTGTTGATAAGAACACCAAAGTAGTCACGCAAGGTATGACCGGGAAAAGCGGTTGGTATCATACCAGCGCTTGCCGGGAGTACGGCACAAATATGGTCGCAGGGGTCAGTCCTGGTAAGGGCGGCACTGAAGTTGAAAGCATTCCAGTTTTCGATTCGGTTGAGACTGCTGTTGCTGAAACCGGTGCAAACGTTAGCGTAATTTATGTGCCAGCTCCATTTGCGGCTGACGCGATAATCGAAGCTGCTGATGCTGGCGTACCTCTCGTTATTTGCATCACCGAAGGTATTCCAGTTCAGGACATGCTTTCAGTAAACGCCTACCTTCGAACTACCGAGACTCGACTGATTGGACCGAACTGTCCTGGGGTGATTACTCCGGATGCAGCAAAGGTCGGAATCATGCCCGGGCATATCCATCAGGCAGGTCGCGTAGGGGTGGTATCTCGCTCTGGGACTTTGACCTACGAGGCGGTAGGGCAATTGACGGGTCGGGATATCGGCCAATCAACCTGTGTTGGTATTGGTGGAGACCCACTGAACGGAACGAGCTTCATTGATTGTCTAGAGCTGTTTGAAGCCGACGATGAAACCGATGCGATTGTAATGATCGGTGAAATTGGTGGTACTGCAGAAGAAGAAGCAGCAGCCTGGATAAAGGAAAATGGAAGTAAGCCAGTAGTTGCTTTCATCGCAGGCGCAACGGCTCCAGCCGGGCGCACGATGGGCCATGCGGGTGCTATCATTAGTGGAGGCAAGGGAACAGCTGAGGATAAATTCAAAGCACTTGAAGATGCTGGTGTGCATGTAGTGCGATCTCCAGCGGGCCTTGGTGAGAAAATGAAATCTGTAATAGGAAAATAACAATGTCTAATCAAAGAACTCTTTCAATTATCAAGCCTGATGGCGTTAAGAAGAACGTTGTTGGACAAATTATTTCTCGCTTTGAAGGTGCGGGACTAAAAGTTGTTGCAGCGAAAATGATGACACTCGACGAAGGACTAGCTGGTTCTTTTTACGAAGTTCACAAAGAGCGTCCTTTCTACGCTGATCTTGTAAACTATATGACGTCCGGCCCAGTGTTTGTTTCTGTGCTTGAAGGCGTAGATGCCGTTAAGCAGAATCGCGATCTTATGGGCGCAACAGACCCAAAAGAAGCGGCTGCAGGAACTATTCGCGCTGACTTTGCTGATAGCATCGAAGCAAATGCGGTTCATGGTTCAGACAGCGAAGAGAATGCGGCGAAGGAAGTAAGCTTCTTCTTTCCCGAGCTCTAGTAGAATGACATGTCTTCTCAAGTGAGCACCGAGGTAGTAACCGAAGTAGTAGCAGCGCCGCTTGAGCAGAGAGCAGACCTTCTCGAGTTCGATCGTAAAGAGCTTGGCGCAGAGCTTGCGGAGAAGTTTGGCTTCGAAGCATTTCGTAGCCGTCAGCTTATCTCTTGGCTATATCGTCGTCGGGTCCGAAGCTTCGACTCGATGACTGATATATCCAAAGACGCACGAGAGCAGCTCGAAGCGAATTATTTCGTATCACGCCCCAAAATCGAAGAAGTCCAGCAATCAAAGGACGGAACCCGTAAGTACTTGTTTCGCCTTGCTGATGGCAACCTCATTGAAAGCGTTCTGATTAAGCAAGCGACTCGCTACACCCTCTGTGTGTCATCACAGGTGGGTTGCGCGATTGCTTGTAAATTTTGTCGCACCGGCTTAATGGGTCTGACGAGAAATTTAAAAACTTCAGAAATCATCGGTCAGGTTCTCGCGGTGAAAGATGATGTTGCCTCACTTCCGGACGACGAGGACGGTATTAGTGCGAATTTCGGCAATATCGTTTTTATGGGCATGGGTGAACCACTCCATAACTTCGAAAACGTATCTCGCTCAGTGAGACTTCTAAACGACGATCTCGGATTAGATATTTCAGAGCGCAAAATTACGGTCTCTACTTCTGGCCTGGTTCCAGCAATTGAGAAGTTTGGTCAAGGTGAGGCGCGTGCGAACTTGGCAGTTTCTCTAAACGCAACCACTGACGAGGTGCGAACCAAGTTAATCCCAATTAATAAGAAGTGGCCGCTTGAGCTGCTCCTTAAGACTTTGCGCGAGTATCCGCTGAAGCCTGGAAGAAAAATCACGTTTGAATACGTAATGCTCGCAGGTGTGAACGATACGCGAGAGGATCTAGGTCGTCTCAAGCGGATTGTGCAGGATATTCCGAGTAAAATAAACCTCATTCCCTACAACAGCAACGCTGGGCTGGGTTTTGAGACTCCTTCAAAGGATAAGGTATATAGCTGGCAGCATTCCCTCCTTGACGCTGGCTTGAATTCGACCATACGATGGTCCAAAGGAAATGATATCGACGCCGCCTGCGGACAGCTGGCGACTGAGTCTTCGAAGGAAAAGGGGTCTTCGAAAAAAAAGATTTCTAAAAAGGAATGATGTCGAAAACGCGAGTTGGAATTATCGGTGGAACTGGGCTCTATGGGCTAGACGGTCTTGAGAGCGTAGAAACTCTCAACGTGGAAACGCCCTTTGGAGCGCCATCCTCTGAAATCACGCGTGGAACCCTTGGTGAATCTGAGCTGTTCTTTATCTCTCGCCATGCTCCCGGACATCAACTCTTACCTACAGAGATTAATTATAAGGCGAACATATATGCGCTGAAGATGCTTGGAGCCTCTTGGTGTATCAGTGTGAGCGCGGTAGGGAGCCTTCGCGAAGAGTATGCACCCGGGCAGGTAGTAATCCCGGATCAGCTAATCGATCGTACGCGTTTGCGTGAGAATACCTTTTTTGGTGACGGCATTGTTGCGCATGTGGCATTTGCAGATCCCTATTGTCCGGTGCTTAGTCAGCAGCTCTTCGAATCGACTGAGAAGATTGCAGCCTCACGGGGATCTGCTGTGCATAAAGGCGGAGCCTGCGTCGTAATGGAAGGCCCAGCATTTTCCACTCGAGCAGAGTCGCATCTTTACCGTTCCTGGGGAGCATCCATTATTGGCATGACGGCCTTGCCTGAAGCCAAGCTTGCCCGCGAAGCGGAGCTTTCCTACGCTACACTGGCCATGGTCACTGACTATGATTGCTGGAGAAGTGCAACGGATGATGTGGATGTTAACGATATCATGGCAACTATGGCCGGAAATGCGGAACTCGCAAAGGCGGTTCTTGCAGACGCGGTGCCAAAGCTAGCGGAGCTTCGGCCTTCTGAACTTGCTGCTGAAGCGTTAAAATACGCCATCATCACAGCGCCGGAGAATATTCCGGACGCGACCAAGACCAAATTGGAAGCAATAATCGGACAGCGCATTACTTAGGGCATATGATAGATCTCTTACATCCATTCAAGTGGTTCTTCCGAGTAGTTGGAAATGCTGCCTATAAGTTTTACTGGGATGATTGTTTCTCCAGAGCATCATCGCTTGCTTACACTACTTTGTTTGCCCTGGTGCCGATTAGTGCACTTACCTTTGCGCTTTTTAAGGGTTTTGCCGTTGCGGAAGGGCAGGCCTATTTAGAGAGCATTCTCGAGCAGGTGCTGCCTTCCTCCGATATAGAGAAAAAGAGTAGGGGAGAGGCCTATTCTGATGTGGTGCAGTTTATTGAACGGCAATCGGAAGATCTTGGAGACTCGTTTGATCCCAACGCCTTGCGGGAGAAAGTGCGTGCTTTTTTAGGTGCTGGCTCAGGGGGCTTGAATGCACCTCTAACCGTGAAGGAATCGACCGAAGTTCAGAATGTTGTGCTGAAGACGCTTCGAGGGTCTTACCGACTTGCGGGTGAGGAGTTTCAGCAAGATGTGCTGAAAAAGGAGCTCGTTACATTGCTTCCCGTTGATGACAATCTTCTCGATACGCTTAATCGCCAAGTGTTTGATGTCTTAAAAGAACTTGGAAATAGTGTAAGGGATGCCGGTGTCGTTACTCTCGGAATCCTGCTCTTTATAGGAATTGCACTGTTAAACACCATTGAAAGTGCCTTGAATGCCGTATGGCGAGTCACGTCTGATCAGGGAGTGGTCTCAAAAGTAATCAGCTTCTGGGCGGTTATTTCTCTTGGGCCACTCTTGATTGCGATTTCGTTTTACTGGTATTCGCAGTTTGGGCAGGTGACCGAGTCACATCCACTCTTTAACTCTAACTTTCTTCCGATACTTAATTTTCTTGTGCCGATAGGCGCCATCTGGTTGGCGCTTACCTTGATGTTCTACAAGCTACCTGCCGCTACCGTGCAGTTGAAGGACGCGGCCTTTGGAGCAATAGTGTCAGCGGTCGGCTTTGAACTAATGAAGAGAGCCTTCGCTTATTATATTAGTGTATCTTCGACTTACAGCACCTTCTACGGAGTGTTGGTTACCATTCCACTATTTCTCTTTTGGCTTTATTGCGTATGGTGCGTGGTGCTATTCGGCGCAGAGATTAGCTATCTCTCCGGTAGTATTAAAATGCTCACTAGTTTGAGGAAATACGCGAGCGACTTAGGAGAAATCGGTGCGGTGCTCGGTCTGCGGATTCTCTACTCTATCGGATGTAGATTTCTTAACGGAGATCGTCCTCCGACCGAGAGCGAGATTGCGGTGGAGACTGGTTCTGACCCAGTGCTAGTTAGAAGCTGCTTGGAGATTCTAGCCGATGCCGGACTCATCACTTCCTCAGATACGCGTGGGCACACGCGTTCTCTCTTGCGCATGCCCGATAAGATAAAGGTGCAGGACGTCGTTAATGCTTTTCATTCCAAAACTCACCTAAAATCTCTCGCGCATTGTGAGGAAGATAGTGATCCGTACGAAATGAGTTTCGTGCAGGCGGTAAAGAATACGGCGCATAGCACTGAGAAGTCGGTTTCAGTGAATGACTGGACTCTATCTGATTTTCTCCGAGCACAGGGTATGCTTGAGTAGGGGGTATGCTTGAGTAGGGGGTATGCTTGAGTAGGACGTCCATTTAATACGGCGTTATTCTAGTGACTTAGCGTCCGTCATCTTTCTTTTGTATCTGTTGATTCCCATATTCCCATAACTTCCGTAGTAGGCAGGATAGTGTGAAATTTCTTTTAGTTGGAGATCCTAATGAGCAGGGAGCGAGAGTTAATTCAGCAGATGAAGGAGTCATTGGCAGAGTCGGAGGCACCAGCTGAAGCCCTGCAGCAAGGCTCTCAGACGGCCGCTCCGGCGGCTGATGCGGCAGCAGCGGGCAGCATAGATATCGCTGCAATTTTCGATACGCTAGGCACGGTAGGGGGCTCGATGGTTGGAGATCCTTTATTCTACCTCAAGGCGGGCGGAGTGCTGATCCTGACCGTAATGATTATCATGCTCGCATTCGAGCTAATCGCCGGTTCCTAAACAAGGCATCAAGAACGACATCCAAACCAGCCCTTACATTAGCTTGATAACTCTAATTGCCCAGAATTAGGGGAGAATCCTGTTTCCGAATCCCAAGTACTTTGCTATCAAAGTTCAGATAGCAGAATTCTGCTCAACGTAGGGAAGAAATCGGACGACTACATAGAAGTAGCAAAGAGAAAGCTGCGTAGTCGTTACGAGGGCAATTGGATGAGACTTCAGAGATATATCAAAGCAGTTATAGTTAGTGCATCAACACTGGCGCTTAGTGGCTGCGTAGTGTTTGTACCATTTATCGAATCTGATCTACCTCAGTCTCCAACAGGAAGTGCGACCTCATACGCGTACGAGAAATCTTGTGCGATTAGTCAGGACCCTATCGTTCATTTCTTCGCGCCCCAACCTCCGGGAGCTATAGCGGATGTTAAAAGTGCGGCTTTGCGAAGTCGGTCAGCTCCACAACCACGGCGTTCTCCTCGTCTAAGTAAGCGAGCGAGGAAGCTTAGTTTATTGTTGAGGCAATTAGAGCGTGGGGACGAAATCGTGCGGACTCATGCCGCAAGCGATCTTGGTATGATGGGAAGCTACGCATCTCCAGCAGTTGATGAGCTAGGGCGTGCGCTACGCTTTGACTCAAGTAAGTGGGTGCGACGAGCGGCTGCGCGATCTCTTGGCAAAATCGGCTCAAGGCAAGGTATACCCGCGCTTCAACGTGCTGTGCAGTCGGACAGAAACAAATACGTCGCGCACTCTGCGCAACGCTCACTCCAACGTATCACACGTTCATTTTAAGCAAACTTTTTAAACAGGGCCTTTTTAAACTTTCATTTTGTGGCGTAGCTTTGTTTCAAGAAAGTTTCGATTCCAGTCACTGTCACTTGCTTTGACGATGGAAATTCTTCTTTTCCAGGAATTATTAGTTTTAGACTTTTCAGTTCTAAAGACTTAATTGCGGATTTCATTGATTTTGTTATTTTAGGTGAGCTTGAGAATTTAAATTCAAATCCGATTTTTTCTGGGCCATTCTCAAGCAGCAAGTCTAATTCAGCTCCCGCGTGAGTAGCCCAAAAGTATTGCTGCTTATCTGGAAATAGTCTTGCGATCTCCTCTAGGCAATAACCTTCAAACGAAGCACCACATTTTGGGTGGCCGAGTAATTCCCCTTCGTTTTTAATTCCAAGCAATACGTGAAGGAGTCCAGTGTCTCGGATGTAGATTTTTGGAGATTTTACTTGTCGCTTCTTTAAGTTACCATGCCATGGTTGAAGCACTCTTACCATGTATGTGCCCTCTAAAATGTCTAGGTAACGTCGCACGGTTGTGTCAGAGGACTGAATTGAATTGGCAATTTGAGAGAAGTTTACGATCTGACCATGGTAATGTGCGAGCATGGTCCAGAAGCGACGAAGAGTTTTCGCTGGTATGTTAATTCCTAGATTTGGAATATCTCGTTCTAGAAATGTTGAAACAAACGATTCGCGCCATCGTATACTGTTTATTTCGTTCTTCGAGAGGTATGATAGTGGAAAACCTCCACGGATCCAGTGAGTCCGCTGATTTTTTGAATCGACTTCGTTGAGTGTAAATGGAGTGAGTTCTAAATACCCAATTCGTCCTGCGAGAGTTTCTGAACTTTGATTGATTAAGTCGCGTGAAGCGCTGCCAAGAATGAGGAATTGTCGTTTTTCTTTTTCTTGATCTACCAAGACTCGAAGAATTGGAAACAGTTCTTCTCTTCGTTGGATTTCATCTATAACTATTATTCCTTCGAGGTGTTCCAAGGCCAGCATTGGGTCTTCGAGCTTTGCGAGATCTCGCGGATTTTCTAGATCGAAGAAGTGGAATTGTTTGTTATTTGATTTTAGGAAGTGTTTAGCCAGAGAAGTTTTTCCGCATTGGCGAGGACCGAGAATGGCAACAATTGGATGAATCTGGAATTCGTCAGAGATTGCTTTCATATATGTATTTCTTTTAATAGTTTCAGGCATATAGATACTATACTTGAAAATTCAACGCATCACAACGAATTTTCAAGTATGGCTGAATAACCACCTACATGAGACTTGCGGAAGGAAATAAATCTAATTATTTTAGATGGTTACATAAACTAATCAAACAAGCGACTGACTCTCCCCTGATTTGACGGACACCGCTGCGGAAGTGCTTAGAACTCTTGTGTCCAAAAATTGTAGACGTGTCTAAACCATATTCAGTTTCGACGTGCAGGGTTTTTACCCTTCTCTGCCGTCTACATGTCGCCAAACCTCCTTTCCAGTCGTTTCCGACGTAGCTGCGACTTCGCGTAGCTTTCACAAACCTTACAATGGTTCTCCACCTCGTCCTTTCTACGCCGAAAGAAGAACGTAGTTGCCGGATAGAAGCGCTGACACTTTCGGCAAGTTAGGCCATTCGGTGCGTCCTCGGTGGAGCATCTGATTCGAAGCGATTCTTCGTCTAGGATCGCACGAAGTGCACGATCTGGCTTGAAACGATTGTCGATATACTGATCGAGTTTTCGAGTGAGAAGATAGAGCATTCCAACTTCCTTTTCGCTAAGCAAGGGCAGCTCTGGAATGTGCTTCCTGAAATACCAACGCCAGTTCGTCTCCCTAGAACGTTTCATTGTCATGGAGACTCCTTCCTCGCGCCAAAGTCTACTCATAGTTTCTTTGCCAAGTCGGAAAAGATACTGAAGGAGAATATTTGGGACTACGAAGCTGTACTCAGCGAATATTATACTTAAGCGTGCTTCCTCCTCTGGGCAGAGAACGCGGCCACGTTTCGCGTTGCGTCGGGTCGTTCCTTGATGCTTCCTCTCCTCCTTGCCAATGTAGGCGCAGTGCTTGCAACGGTCGGATAAGCGATCTTCTCTACGCCAATTGGGGGTAAAGAATCGAGTATCTCTAGGCCAGTGTTCATTGCATCTTCCGCTGCAAAGACTTCTCGGCA
>QIGM01000200.1 GCA_003230795.1 bacterium | reverse complement strand
TAATTTGCTAGTTTCATGCGCACCTTCTTAGATAAAAATAACGATCGGACAGATCGAAAAGGGGACAGGCACCTACACATTCGCCTGCTACCACCTCTTGCCTCAAGCAAGACAAACGTTGCTTCGAATTGCTCTGGACTCAAGGGCCCTTCGCCCACGGTACTGGAACCCCTGCAAGACCCCTCATCCAATCTTCGAATCAGGCATCACACCAAAGTTGCTCAAAAGCTCCTCACTGAAGCTGTCGCACTAAAAAAGGATATTCTCGAGCAAGCGGAGCGGCAAAGCGCTCAAATTTGCCAGGGGGCTTACGAGGCGGGCTACCTCGATGGAAAAACAGCCGCAATCAACACGCTTTGCCACAGCGCCCTATCCGAATCAGCTCTTTTGGCTCGAACGCAGCAGCTACTAAGCGAAGCTTGCAAACGAATCTGCTCTAACGTTCTCAGTCCTAGTTCTAGTCTACGCTCGGACGGCCTGGAAGCTCGCCTCTCCCAAGCTCTCGAAACGCACACACCGCAAGCGTCAATCAGCTTACGGCTACACCCCGATGACGCATCTCAACTCTCAACTCAGATGCTAAGCACGCTAGAGAACCACGGGCTCACACTTCTTCTAGACACTAAGATAAATCCGGGGGATTTCTCACTAGAAACGCCTGCAGGGAAAATCGAATCGGATCTTAGCACTCACCTTGAGAGCATTCTCCTTGCAATAGAACAAAAGCCCTCCCTTGCATTTCCCTCAACATCCCTCCAAGCGCTACCCCGGCAAGTGCTACCCCGGCAAGCGCTACCAGGAAGCAGGGGCTAGCATGTTGGCGAGGCACAGCAAGGAATTCGAACAAGCGCTAGAGACAACTCCTCGATTAGGCCGAAGTGGAACACTTAACGAAATAGTAGGGACGAGTCTTATCGCGACCCTACCTGGGGTTCAGATCGCGGAGTTGGTCGAGATAGTAAGAGGCACGGATGCTCCCCTCCTTGCCGAAGTCGTGGGCTTTACTCGCGAGCATTGCGTACTAAGCGCCTACGGCGAAACGGTAGGCATCTCACCTGGTGCTACAGTGCGCTCAATTCCAGGTCGAAGAGGCTTCTACTGCGGCTCACACCTCCTCGGGCTAGCACTTGATGCGGCTGGCTCTCCGCTTGCCGGCATCGATGAGTCAAAGCCTCGTGCAGCTATCCCAGAGGACGCTGAATGGAGAAATCCAAATCCACCACCTCCAGCGCTAGCTGAGCGCTGCGCTCTCAAAAAGCAAACACTGACAGGAGTGTTTAGTATTGACCACTTCACCCCTATTGCCTGCGGGCAAAGGATCGGACTCTTTGCTGAGCCGGGTATCGGAAAAACTAGCCTGCTAAACCAGATTAATCGCAATGCAAAGGCGGATGTGAAGGTCATCGCCTTGATCGGTGAGAGAACTCGAGAGGTCGAGGAGGCCTTGAGAGAGATGCGTGGCCCAAATACGGTTCTGATTGCCTCCTCAAGCTCTGAATCAGCCGCCTCTCGAGCTCGCGCCGCTGAAACGGCATTCTCCGTGGCTGAGCATTTCCGAGCACAAGGCCGTAGCGTATTGCTCCTTGTCGACTCTCTCAGCCGATTATTCCGCGCCTACCGAGAGCTGGGTTTAGCCGGGGGCGAAACCCCTGTCAGGAGAGGCTATCCCGCATCCGCTTTTGCCCGGCTTCCGGGGCTTTTAGAGCGAGCAGGAAACACTGAGAGAGGCTCTATCACTGCGATATTCACCTTACTTCTATCAGACGAAATTGAGCAGGACCCCGTGGTCGATGAAGTTAAGGGCCTACTAGATGGACATATCATTCTCAGCAAGGAACTCGCTCAGCGGGGATTATACCCAGCGATAGACATCACAAGCTCCTTATCGCGTCTGGAAACCTCACTATTAAGTGATGAGCAATTGCTTTGTCTGAAGGAGATACGGACGTTCCACGCCGAATTCAAAGACACAGAGAGAATGATTAAACTCGGCGCTCCAATCCCTGCAAATCACGAACAATTAAAGGCGATGCACTCTGAGTTCGAGCGCCTTCTCTATCGCGAAAAGGAAGATGTTAGGGATTCTTGGTCGGAACTGCTTGCTCTGAGGAACGCCTTAATCGAGACGCAAAACACAGAGGTTCCGAATATCGGCACAGCTACCGACCCTCCGAATATCGGAAACACCGTGCTTGGCTTTAGGTCCTGATGGGTCTAGTAGTTTCTCGGCCCTAGGCTACGGCGTTATTGCCAGCGACCACGGAGGCCTCGTTACCCAATCCAGCAGCAAGACCAACCACCGTTTGAATCGTTCGTGGGCAAAGCTCAAGATGAGTACATACGCTTAGGAATGAATAGAGATAATGGTCATTCTGAGAGAGGAAGTAGCGTCGAGCATCTCGATGCGCCTCACCACGGCGGCGGACATCATCCATCGCAGTGCGAAGCACTGCCCTCATAAGATTTCGCTCAGCCTCAGCTGGGTCTTTCGCCCTATGATCATCGTAAGCCGTATAAATTGCGGTTTCTCGATCCACCGTGTGTTCCCCTTTTTGGGCCTTTGCCCTTGATAACCAGCGTTTTCGCTAACACCTGTTTCAAACTTTTGCGGGCTGCGAATTCACAACCCTACTTGAGATGTATCGGACTAGGGTGATCGATTCTTGAGCATTCGACTTGGATTCACTTTGGCGAATTCAAGTTTTTCCTATTATTCGCCGATACTTAAGCTAGATAGAAGTGGTTCCGTTAAGGATAACGCTGTTGGTAGGTCAGTTAAGTCATTGAAATGAAACTTAATTTTTTTTTGGCCATCTAAACCAATAGGATAAAAAAGGACTCGTGTATGCGAGCTAAGAACCATGTACATAAACTCGTTACGACCTCGGGAGCTTCGAAAGCCCAAAAACGCAAGCCGTAAGAGCGAGAACGCTGCAAAAGAGTTCAGTGAGGAACTCGAAGCAATCGTCGACAGTGTCACTATCGATAGTATCGATCCTGACAAAGAAAGAGACGCCCCGAAGAAACAAAAGAAGAGTAGTCCAGAAAAGACAGACACTGACCCAAGCGGTCTCAGCGTCACCGCCTAGAGTGAATTTCATCATTCACTAAGACGGCCAAAAGTCTTTCAAGGACAAGTCCTGGCCAGCCATTGAGAGCTGGCTAGGGCAAGCTATCGCTAGGTCTCGCCTCATCGAGGTTTCTGTTCTCATCGATCAATCGTCTCGCGGTGAGCGCTATCTCACCCAATGAGACTGGTTTGGACAGGCAACGATCCACGCCTAACTTTAGAAAGCGCTCGATATCGAATACAAACGCTTTGGAACTCAAGAGCACAATTGGCACCCCGGCACCTTTTGGCATCGCACGTATGGTTGAAACGATCTGTTCACCTGAAAGCTCAGGGATATCGTTTTCAATCACAGCAAGCTCAACCTCCCCATCACGAATCTGCCGCACCACATCTGATGCGGATTCGGCTACAGAGACAACAAAATCGTGCTCACCAAGATAGCGCTCAAGCATCTTTCGCGAACTAGACGCTAGATCCACAAGCAAGACCCTCTCCCCCTGGCCTTGAGCGCTGAGCTCTTCATCATCAACCTCACTCGCCTCAGCTCGCGCCTCAATCTCTAGAGCAGGAAGCTCAACCCAAAAGGTGGAACCCTCACCATGCACAGAGTCAAAACCGACCTTCCCTGAGTTAACCTCAGCAAGTCGGCGAGTAAGGGGCATACCTAGCCCTGTTCCACCCTGTGACTTCGCGTATTCATCCTCAACCCGCTCAAAAGCTCCAAACACCTTAGGCTTTTCCTGCTCTGGTATTCCAATCCCGGTATCTTGCACAGAGATTCGCACACGACCCTCAGAGTCTCGCAGAGCTGATACGGTAATCGTTCCGCCATCAGGCGTGTATTTGATTGCGTTAGTTAGAAAGTTAATCAGCATCTGACGCGCATGACGCTTATCGCAGCTCATGCCCAACGTCGGCTCAATTTCTTCGAGAGTTAACTCATGACCTTTCGCCATTGCCTGCGTTCGGACCACCGAACAGATATCATCAAGCACCTGCTTCACAGAAAGCTCCACCGGAGTTGCTGCTATCTTACCAGCCTCGACCTTCGCAAAATCAAGCACATCGTTAACGAGATCAAGTAAGTGATCCCCACTCTCCTTAATCATTTGCAACATCTCTCGTTGCGCATCGGTCACTTCACCAGCAAGACCCTCTAGTGAGAGCTCCGCTCCGTTGAGAATAATTCCCAAGGGACCCCTAATTTCATGACTGAGGTTTGCAAGAAAGCCTGTTTTCGCGCGAGTAGTCTCATCCCCGAGTTTCCGCAAGCGTAGCACCTCATCAGTGAAGCGAGAATCAACGAGCAGTATTCCACCCTGCGCTGCGAGTAACTCCAACACCTCGACATCGCTATCTGTGGGGTTCGCATCGGGCTTAAACTCAACTCGAAGCGCACCAAACAGGGTTCCAGCGAAACGAAGTGGCACGAGAAGCACCTCCTCTCGACGTCTAATGGAGCGCGTGAGCGTGGTTACATCGAACTCATCATCGAGCATCGACTGGCCCTCAAGACAAGTTGGCTGCCCAATAGCAAGCGCTTGCGACCACAGTCCGGACTCTTCATCGAAGAGCGATAGCTCTACAGCCAGCGCATCAACTTCTTGGTAAGCCAAGTTAACGATTCTCGAGAGATCATGCCCAAGTGCAGCACCACCCTTCTTCGTTCGATCAAGACGAAGCGCGTAATTCGCACGGTGGTAGCGGGCAGACTGTTTGGCGAAGCTATCTATTACCTCGAGCAAACTTCCGCCTTTCGGTGGAAGTCCCATCGCGATGCTTGTTTCTGAAACTGTTTTTAGGATCACTCGGTGCCGCAACAAAAGCACTGCTACGAGTAACCACGCCAGTGAGGCGAATTGCGCAATCACCTCTGACTCTCGTGACAACTCGAAGGCAAAACTCAACGCAAGCGGTAAAACCGCAAACACGATGGCGAGTAAAACCCCAATGGTAAATGTTCGGTACTGTGACTTCACTAAATTTTCGTCACTCCTCTAAGCCACAATTCTTTCCTCTAAGTTTAAAAGCGCTTTGGTATCGACATAAAACCGCAAAGCAAAGCAAAACCGGAAAAGACTATAATAGCGCAATTTTCCTAACTCTTTTTGATGCTGAGCCCTGATGGTTTATGCGAATATTAGCTAATAACCGCAGCTCGTAATCGAATATCTAAGCTTTGCCGGTAGTAAGGAAATTCCCTACACGAAGCCAAAAGCGAGAAGCCCACTCTGGGAGAGCACTCTCAGTTTCTTTTCTCGATGATTTTTTTACACTGTATAGAAACTACCTGGGGAATATTCTTCGACTTTGCGAGTAAACGCATGTCTTTATCTTTAAGAAATTTCACCCACTTCAGAGAGACATCAATCGGCGTTTTCGGATTGCCAACAAGATTATACTTTACGGCGTAGTTCTTCATCCAAGCAGATTCTTTCGACACTCTTCGCAGCAATGATTCATCGACGTTACTGTTTTTCGAAAGCTCAACAATTTCGCCCTCAGTAAGTCTTGGATTGGATAAAACAAAAAGTTGGATTTGTTTATTGCTCTCCTTGAGTAACAAACTTCGAGCAGTTTTATTTCCTTTCATCGCCAGTTTGATTTTACCAGCAAAATTCAGATCTTTAATAATCTGACCAATGTTCATGTCATCAGAGTCTTCGTTTTCCTCGAGCGCCGCTTCCGGGATTTCAATGTCATCATCTCCTGCCAGAATACGCTCAAGCTCTGCCTGAATTTCTGGGTTCTCGACCTGCTCGATTGTGAGCTGAAATAAACGGTCTAAAGAATTATCTTCTGTCACTTTCTCGTCCCGAGCCTAAATGTTTTGAGCTGCGATAAGCTGGAGCCCTCGAAGGGTAAGTTCAGACTCCACATGCTGAATGTGCTTCGATTCAGGCGCAATTCCTCTCGCCACACCACCGGTAGCAATCACAGTGGGAACCCCATCAAGCTCAGCGATAACTCGTTCGAGAATACCATCCACTAGCGAGACGTAGCCGTAGAACATTCCTGAGAGCATAGAGTCGCGGGTGTTTTTACCTATGACCTTTGTTGGCTTGTTCAGCTCAACACTCGGAAGCAAGGCCGCTTTCTGATACAGCGCCTCCGCAGCGATAATAATTCCGGGACTGATTACGCCTCCCTCATAAACTCCCGCAGAACTCACCAC
This sequence comes from bacterium, assembly GCA_003230795.1. Classification (GTDB taxonomy): domain Bacteria; phylum Bdellovibrionota_C; class UBA2361; order SZUA-149; family SZUA-149; genus SZUA-149. Next base: position 10,249 of record QIGM01000200.1, on the reverse strand, counting down.
ATCAAACGTCGTCGCTGTACCAAAATCAACGACGATACAGGGCGCACCGTAGAGAGTTCGTCCTGCCACAGCATTTACTACTCGGTCAGCTCCGACTGTGCGCGGATCGTCTACCTCTATCTCCATACCGGTCTTAAGGCCGGGACCGACTATCAGTGGGTCGAAGGAGAAATACTTTCTAGAGAATTTCGTGAATACTCGAAGAAGTGTAGGAACCACACAACTAATGATGACGGTCTTTACCTCAGCGTGGCTTACCCCCTGATGGCTCAACATCTGGAGAATGCTCATCGCATACTCATCAACGCTTCGCTTCTGCACACTCTCAAGACGCCAGCTACCGATCAGCTCTTCGCCCTTGTAAACACCAAGCACCACGTGGGTGTTACCTATATCAATTGCTAAAAGCATCTCGCCTCAAACTTTCTGTACTTCTATGTTTAGTTCTAAACAATTCTTTAAAACGACTTAGTAGCCTTCTATCTCAATTTCTCCAGAATGCACTCTCTTGTGGGCGCCATTCTCATCGCGGATCTCAAGCCCACCCTCATCGCCAATGCCGCTTGCGATGTAGCTTCCGCTGTCATTGGGCAAGCGAATCACCGCAGAGGACATCAATGAGCCTGCCCACCAGGCCTCCTTCAATGCTGCAAAACCCTGAGCTTCAAACGCTTTCTTATAGTCGAGCACTTCTGCTGCAAGACTTGCCAACACGAAAAAATAGTCAGGGGTCTCACCCAAGGCTTGCACCATACTTATACCCGGAACGTTCTCAGGAAAATTCTTCTGTGAGACATTTAATCCTATGCCAAGGTTAACCCATTGCTCAAGCCCCAACCCAGTATCTGCTCCTGTGCCCGCCTCAGCCAACAATCCGCAAATCTTCTTATACTTTGTCGAGTTCTTAGCAAGCACAAGCACGTCGTTTGGCCATTTAAGCCAAGCGCGAAGACCAAACTCTGCGAGCGTCTTCTGAACGGCAAGCCCTGCAACGAGAGAAAATGAGGAAAGCGGATAGGATAAGTCAGAGAACCTCAGCAGGAAACTCACATAAATTCCCCCCGCAGCCCCCCCCGCAGAAGAACTAGAGTGCCACTCCCGTTCGAATCGACCCCGCCCTGCACTTTGCTCCTTGGCGATTATAAGCACATCGGAGGTAGGCTCCTCTGGACCCCAGCAACAACTAGCTTCAGAAGGAAATGCCTCAGGTTGATTCTGATAACGAGTAACCGCATTCATTGTTGAGTCAAGAGACTCAAAAGCGAAGACACTCAATCCATCCAAGTTCCTCCCTTCCAGCTTTCTCTGCCCGAAGGCATCGCGCACGGATTCGCGAAAGCTCGCTAACGCAGGGCTGAGCGTTTCTGCTTGGCAAGAAGATTGGGACGATTCGAGCACTTTTTTCCTCAATTGAGCAATTCTCTCTATTCACCTATTATTAGCAGGACTAGGCGTCGCAGCGAAACGACGAATGGCTACTATCGCAATCAGTAGCAAGAAATTTACTCTAGATTAATTCACAGCTTCGACACGGGCTTCAACACTGGTATTCAACACTGGCGATGATAACGGGCAAACAATTCAGCAAGATCCTATACCCGCTAATCTTCGCTCTCTCCTTCGGAGCTGCGCTTGCCCAAGCCTACTTTTTCATCAATCCCATTGAACATATTTACTCAGACATGGGTGGCTACATCGAAAGAGCCTGGGAGTTATCACTCGGTATCACGCCTGATAACTTCAGTGTCTTTTTCCCTCCCGGTGTCCGCTATATCTACGGCGTAGTTTTTTGGATATTCGGCTTCAGCCTTGGACTACACGCCCTAATAATTCTGCAAGCCTTGAGCATAAGCGGCTCCACCCTACTCGTCGGAAAAATATCGAAACGATTATTTGGTAATCAACGCCTTGCCCTCTTTTTAATGCTGCTCTCTCTTCTCTACTGGCCTTTTACCGCTCAAGTCAGTTTCTTCATGGCAGAGCCACTATTTAGCTTCCTAATCCTCTTGGGAGTCTATTTCTATCTCAGCGCACTACTCAATATCGCGGCCCTAGGACGAGCTCTCTCTACCCTCTCGCTGTTAGCAGCAAGTGGACTAGCGGTTGGAACTTCGGTTCTCATCAAGGGACAAGGTCTTGCGATACTGATTTCTATTCTGCTCGCTCACTTCTTCCTCTCGGTAGCTAGCTGGCGCTTGCGGAGTATTCTTCTCTTTTTAGTTTTTGCGCTTTCTCCGATCGCCTTGCAATTTAGCTTCAACAGCACTCTGCTGCAAAAGCCTAGCTTTTTCCTCTCCTCGAATGATGCCTACAACTCCTATTTGGGGCAAAGTCGCAAAAAGGCGGTTGGCTGCTCAGACACCAAAGCTGGCTACTTCTATATCTTTCATAACAACAATTCAGGTCTAGACTACCCCTTCTTCGAAGCAGCAATGATTGAGACTCCGATAATGGATCGGGAGGCTTTTCGAGAAAAGACATTAGAGCTTTGGAAACAAGACCCCCTACTCCAGCTAACCATCAGCTTTCACAATGTAATCGAACTATTTGAAGTAAATCCTCGATGGCCGCTGAGAAATATCACTGCGGCAGGAAAGCTCGACGCTTACTTTCAATGGGGCTTTCTCTTTTTCACCTTAGTGCCGCTCGGCTACAGCGTCATGCGCGCCATAACTCAGGGCAAATACCGAGCGCAACTAGTCATACTCTGCCTGCCGCTGCTTGGTATTTCCGGCGTAGTGTTTTTCACAATGGGGCAGCCTCGCTACCTTTTGCCTTTTCAATATTTCTTTCTTCTCGCGTCCGCTCCTTTTTATCTCGATCTATTTACAGGTGGAGCGAAAGCTCAGGTAGAGACAAGGGTACCCCGTTATGCGATTCGCTTAGGCCACCTCAGCTTAGTCGTGGCTCTTCTTGCTTACAGCTCTTTGAGCTTCCTTTTCTACCGCTCACTTGGGATAGTGCCCCTTGAGGAAAAAGGCGATACCTACGAACTGGCCTTGCCTTCTGGAAACATCCTCCAGAATCTCTCCACTATTGACCCCAGCACCTCAGCATTTACGCGTCTTAGCGGAGATACTGAGGTAAATATCCAAGTAGATTCAGCCCACATCAACAGCGGACGCAAAATAGCGGAAATCACCGAACGATCTCGACTCACAATTCGAGTGCCACAAACTGCGGTAAGACCAAATTCTATTGGATTTTATCTCAGCGAAGCTAGTGGAAGAAGCACGGCTTGGATTGAGTATCGAGGTAAGAAACAGATGTTGAGCGAGCTTCAATCTGGTGCTTGGGTGTTCTTCCCCATTCCAGAGTTAGTCAGCGGCACAGAGAATCACCGAGGAGTCTATGATTTTCGCATACGAAAGTTAACCGGCCCCCCTATTGGGCTTCACTCGGTAATAACCTTGAGAAAGGATGAGGGCAATGTCTGAACAGCCGTGGAATTTCGTGACTAAGGAGGGCGCACGCTTTTCGCTGCGCTCACTTATCTACGCCTTCATCGCACTACTTGCGATCTTTGCGCTGGCGACTTTAACCAAGAGCCTGCTGGCTTCGCAAGTCACACTTAACGTCGGCGGCCCTCAAGCACACTACCTCGAACCCCTCGACAAGGAGAAGTTTCCCAAAGAAGAAATTATTGCTTGGTTCGAGTTCGGAAAGAACCTTGGATTGCTATCCCCTTTCGTTCCCAACGATAAGGTGAGTGTGACCTTAAGCAATTTCTCAACCGCCGCAAGACCTTGGGCCAGAGATGTGCCCTGGTACATAAAGGCAGACAATCGCGGACGTATTGATATCAGCTTTCCTCTGGTCAATAGGGTGACCCAAGTTGCAGTCTTTATGACGGACGGTGACTCACATTGGCGAAGCTCACGAATCTACTCCGGAAAACAAAAAGTGCTCGCCGAGCGTCTGCACCTAGGGAAATGGTATTTTTTCCCAGTAAACGACGAAGAAAGAAAAGCCGGTCAAAAACAACTACGCCTGGAGCAGCTTACAGGTTCTAATATTGCCGTGTCGGCTCTGATTCTGCTCAGCCCAAGCAGCAAAGCCCCGAATAATTCCGAGTCAGAGACGCGAGAATAGGGTGCCCTAAGCTGAAAACCCCCTCAGGGTAGCGTGCCGACAGGCATCTCCCGAAGGGAGATAGCTGATTTGGGGGGTGACAAAGACTAAGCGTTCAGAAATGCTGCCAAATACGATTAGTATTTGTCGACTCGTACTGGCGAACGATTTACAATGTTAATGGTGCGTTCTTATAAGAACTCCTTTACCTTTCTGAACGCTTACCATTTTTAGGCTCATCTGCTACGCTTTCGCTAAGTAAATTTCTCTTGAATCATGCAGCGAAGAAAGGAAACGGTAAGATGAGCGAAGAAAGCACAAAACAAGTCCCTAACGATTCAGGCACCTCAGATTCAGGCACCTCAGATTCAGGCACCTCAGATTCAGGCACCTCAGACGTTAAAACCGGTGAGTGGCTGAAGAGTGGTTTAGATCTTTATAAAAGTAACTTTGTGCTTCTATTCGTTAGTGGCCTTGTCACGATACTGATAGCAATATTTAGCGTTGGCATTCTTGCCGGGCCGATGATCGTAGGATATTACCTCCTGGTTCTTCGCCTCGTTGATAAGTCCGAACCAGCTCCAGCTATTGGTGATGTCTTCAAGGGATTTAGTTTCTTCGTTCAGTCGCTTCTTTTTGTAGTTACCTGGGCATTGATCAATCTCGCCGTATCAACCTTGCTTGATTCCGTGCCTGGAGTTGGCTTCCTGCTCTCAACAGTCGCATCGATTGCCATCGGAGCTGCGGTAATGTTTGGTCTACCTTTAATCGCAGACAAAGGTCTCGATTTCATTCCGGCTTCAAAAGCTAGTTACGCACGGGTGTCACAAAACTTTCTCGGCTTCGCTGTGTTTTCCGCTGTTGCCGGCATTGTTGGATTCTCAGGCGCGATACTTCTTGGCTTTGGAGTGTTTCTTACATTCCCGATTTTCATCTGTGCTGTTGCTCACGCATACCGCGACAGCTTCTAGAGCATCCGATAAGTCTCAAGCTCTCTTGTCGTGCCGCGGCAAGAGAGCGGTCTCCTGCCCTCTCTTAAGCGACTGTAACCACTCAGCAAACGGCCGTTCAACACAGATGCTATTTTAAAAGGCATCAGGCCACTCTCCGTTCTCACAAGTATAGAAAGCATAGGTTTTCTAAAAGGACGCAGAGAATGAGCAGACAAAGCAACACTCAACACACAAACCCGGCTTCAGCAGAGAGCCTAAAGCTACCGGAAGTTGCGCGCGAATCCCGCGAATCCTTAGACACACTCAAACTACCCAAAACTGCTAACCCCCATACTCACGCAAAGCATGAAGACCTCACTTCATTAATCGGTCCAGAAACCGCAGGAACAGCTTTGGCTCAAACTAATAAATACATCAAAGGCCTTCCGGCGAGTCCAAGCGCTGCCAAGACTAGCTCCTTTGGATCTCTCACACCTGAAATTGCAGATAAAGTTTACAAAGGCACAAAGGAGGTTGCATAAGATCGCTGACTCTCTTGGAGACACGCATGAAGGCAAACTCATGCGTCAGTATGCAGAAGAAAGACTCAAGCAAGCGAAAGTAGTTGAAACAAGAGCCGCCTTTATGAAGGGAAGCAGTACCCCCGATTTCGACGAGCGGGCCTTAAAGCTCGTCTAATCTCTTCAAGACGAAGACTCACGAAACACTCGCACAAGCTCCGCTATATCCTCAGGTAACTCCGAACGAAACACCATCTGCTCCCCTGTTCTCGGCGACAGAAACGACAACTCAGAAGCATGTAATGCCTGACGCCCAAGTGTTTTAATCGCCCCACGCAACTTCGCTGGAACTGAGCGCTCCCCAGGTCCATACACAGGGTCGCCTAGGATCGCAGCCAGTTCATGCTGCAAGTGCACACGTATTTGATGAGTCCTACCCGTTTCAAGCTGAATTTCAAGTAGTACAGCCTGAGCAAATCGCTCTTTGACGCTCCAATGGGTAACCGCTTCTTTCCCACCTTCGATTACTGCCATGCGTTTGCGGTCTTTTGCATGCATGCCAATCGGCGCAGAAATACTGCCCGCTTCCTCACGTCTTCCAGATTTCGGCACAGCAACACAAAGCGCCAGGTAATTACGAGACACGCTTCGTGGTGGAAGAAACTGCTTTGTCAGCGCTTGATGGCTAAAGTCATTCTTGGCAACCAACATCAGTCCGCTGGTGTTCTGATCTAGGCGATGCACAATTCCAGGTCTTAGTGCATCTCCCACGCTTCGAATACTCTCACCGAGGTGATGCACTAAGCCATGCACTAAAGTACCGCTTTGATGCCCGGCAGAAGGATGAACGACTAAGCCTGGAGCCTTATCAATCACTAGCAGGTCTGAGTCTTCATACACTATGCTAAGTGGCACATCAGAGTCTGCATCAAGCGAAAGTTTTTCAGTCCTTGGCAGTGAAAGCTCAAAGACTTCGTCCACTCTTACTTTATGGGAGGGTTTAGTGAGAGGTGCATCGCGCAGTTGCACATGCCCATCCTCGATCCAACGTCCCACTTTTGAACGAGTCGGAACGACATCTGCTTCCGGAAGCAGACCTTCATCGTCGCAATGGTCTTGAAGGAATTTAGTGAGCGCCACATCCAATCGCTCACCCACATTATCTGGGCCAGCGACAAATTGGAGATTTAGGCTGTTCATGAGGGAAAGCTAGCTTATGCCGGAATGACCTGTGTTCGAATGAATCGCACGCGCACTCTTAATATCTTCTTCGATTTGAGCGCGAAGCGAATCTACGCCATCGAAGGTCTTCTCTTCTCTGATTCGCTGCACAAAAGTCACCTCCATGCGCTCACCGTAGAGTTCTTCTTTAGGACTTTCAAATAAATGCGCCTCAAGAAGCCTCGCTCCTCCGCCAAAACTCGGTCGAACACCGATATTGGCAACCCCATCGCTCTGCCAAGTCTCACCAGCACATCGCACGGCATAGACGCCGTTCGGAGGTAGAAGTTGCCCCTTTAGTTTTAGATTCGCCGTAGGAAAACCAATCTCCCTTCCTCGCTCCTCTCCGTGCACAACTCGGTCAATTACGCTGAACTTACGCCCAAGGAGTGATTCCAAGACTTCCAGCTCGCCAGAGAGTATCGCTTGTCGAACAGCTCTTGAGCTCACCCTCTCCTCATCGAGAAGCACGGGAGGAACTACTGCTGCCTGAAAGCCATACGCCTGGCCTTCACGGGAAAGAAACTCAGCATTGCCCTCTCTGCCTTTGCCAAAGCTCCAGTCATAGCCAACGACAACAAGCTGAGCCTTAAGAGCTGTAACCAGATACTGCTCGATAAACTCCTGCGGCGAGAGCTTGGAGAACTCTGGGGTGAAACGCACAGCAAAGACCAGATCAAAGCCCCTAGCCTCGGCTAACACTGCTTTCGTGCGAATAGGCGTGATTGATTCGAACTCGGGACGTTGCATCGCTTCAGAGCGCGGCGCGCCTGAGAGAACAATTCGTGGGTGCGGCACGAAGGTAAGTAGAACCCGAACGGCTCTAAGGTTTTGCACACGCGCCAGCACGTTCAGACGATGATCCAGTCGCTCAAAGAGAGCTTCGTGACCAAGATGGAATCCGTCAAAGTTTCCAATCGTCACCCCAACCGCTGACTCTGCGCCAAGGAGCTGTTGCAAATCAGGGGCCTGCAATTCCCTCAGTGAATGTACAAACCTCACTTAGGTTCTTCTCCTCTCTACTTACTTCTATTTTCGGCGTTTCAGTCGGCGAATACCAGAACGGGCATCAGCGACGAGACGAGATTTAGGATGATCATCAACTAACTTCTTCAAGGTATCGATTGCGTCTTGCCGTGAGCCAAGTTTTTCAAACGCCGTTGAAAGATGAAAAAGCGCTGGGGCAACCATGTCTTCAGCAGGATATGTTTGATACACATCGCTGAAAGAGACGACTGCTTGGTCGTATCGACCTGTCTTAATATTACAAATGCCAATCCAAAAAAGAGCGTTATCGGTAAATGCGGTACCAGGGTTCTCAGTAGCGAATTTCGTAAACAGATTTTTTGCCGACTCAAAGTCTCCTGCTCGAAGAGAACCAAGCCCAAGCTTAAACTCCTCAGCCGATGGACCGGTGATACGAGAGATACGCTCTTCGTCGCTACTTAGATATTTTTCCGGAACACCCTGCGGTGGCGGAACACGAGAGCCAAGCCGTCGCAGGCTTTGCTCAAGCTGCTGAGCCTTGCCCTGGGAGCTGTGTTGCAGCAACTCAATTGAGCCCTGGATCTCCCGCAACTCTTGACGAAACTGATTAAGCGAAGCCGTAGTCTCCGCCTGAAAACTACGAATGTCGCGTATATCCTTAGCAGTAGACTCTTCAAGCGCAGTAATGCGAGCGCCACTACAAGCGATTAAGCTAGACAAGGAAAAAAAGAAAAGAACTTTTACTGTTTTCATAATCTGAAGCGCGTATTTGTTACTACAGTCATCTAAGCTGTCACAGAAAAAAAGCTGAGACGCCTCCCCAACGGGCGCGCCTCAGCTTCCTCAAGTGACCTGCTCTGTTACTTCTACCTGCGTAGAACAGACGACAGGACGTCCGCTACTTCCTGGCTGAGAAATGCGCTCGGCGATTTTTCGACCAGGCATTATTAGAGCTAGTTGGGTCAAGAGGCAATTCCTCTCCGTAACTCACGTTATCGAGCTGAGCAGAGGCAACTCCAAGCGTGCGAAGGTAATCACTGGTTGACTGCGAACGCCGAAGACCAAGCGCCATGTTGTACTCTGCAGTTCCGCGCTCATCACAGTGACCTTCGACAACAATGTTCACAGCTGGGTTATCATTTAACCACTGTGCATTGTCTTGAAGAGTCGCTTGAGCTCCAGAAGAGAGAGAAGCTGAGTCATAACCGAAATTAACATCTGCTAATTCGGAACCTGCCTCGGCGATTGGAATGTTTCCGTCGCCCATTGCATCATCGGGAGAGCCGGCACCACCAGCACCCGAAGAAGAACAAGCTGAGCAAAGAAGTGCCAAAGATGCACCGAGAACTATTGAATGGACTTTTGCCATTATCTCCTCCTAGTTAAGAGATCTTGCTGAAATTATGTATTACGAAAACTTCCCATTTCGGGTAGCTCGCCGTCTCAAATCTGCCGTCCCAAGCCGTTTACCAAAGGTAAAGGCTTGAGCGCGTTATATTTTTATTTACCCAAGAAGCAATCCTGAGGCAATAAAAACTCGACGATTCAATCTAAACCCACTTCTCTCGCGAATCCGCTCGTCCCGCAAGCTATAGAGTTAGTCCCAGAGCAATATTAAGCGGAAATAATAGGCCTCTCCCCTATTATTCAACCATCGGTGACCAAGCTGGCTGGCTATCTTCAGACTTAGAGAAGCTAATCTGCGTTGGCTGACCACCTAAGAGAGAGAGAATCACGATATTCCTTGGCCCCCCACGCCCTAGGTTAGAGCTAAAAGCGAGAAACCTTCCATCCGGTGACCAATTTGGGTCCTCGTTGTTACCACTGAAGGTGAGCTGGGCAAGCCCGCCCCCATCAGGAGAAGAGACAAAGAGATGATTACCCCCTTTCCGACATGTAAACGCTATCTTATCTCCCCTTGGAGACCAGGATGGCGAGGTGCAGTAATTACTGTCGGCGTAACTTATCCGTTTAGCTGGCCCGCCCTTAATAGACATGACGTAGATCTGAGGTCCGCCTGCCCGGTTGGAGGTAAAGGCGACACGAGTATTGTCAGGTGAAAGTGTAGGAGAGACATCTATCGAGCTTCCCTTAGTCAGCCGCTTTTGCAGACGTCCGTTAAGGTCATATATTGCAATCTTGGTGATCCCCGCGACAGAGGAGGCAGTAACGAGCCTTGAACCGTCGCGCGTAAATTTCGCGCCAAGCTCCAAGCCCGGCCTTTTGGTAATACGACGTGGATTCCCACCCCGTGAAGAGAGCATATAGAGCTCAGGAGAACGAGTTCGGTACGAGGTGTAGACGATTCTTTGCCCATCTGGTGACCAAGAGGGCGAAATTGCAAGACCACGATCACGAGTTAGCTGCCTGATATTGGAACCATCCAAGTCCATAGAAAATAGTTCTTTGAAACGACCGACTCTGGAAACAAAGACTATCTGGGTACCAAATACCCCTTTCTCTCCAGTAAAGTAGAGCAGTATCTCGTTTGAGAATCTGTGAGCAATCTTGGCGAAT
>QIGM01000491.1 GCA_003230795.1 bacterium | reverse complement strand
ATCTCTCTCCTTAGGTGTTAAAGTGAAGTGAACTTCGGGGATGCCGTAAGGGCCTAGAAAAACGTCACAGACGTTCCTCTAGGCCCTTACGGTCACACGAAGCTTTCACTCCGCCATCAGCGAATCGGAGAAAGCGACCACAGAATAATGCGCAAAAACCTATAGAAACCTTAAAGAAGATAGCGTCACCACAGCAGACCAAGCTCTAGCGAGATCAGAGCCTGCTGCGGGACGAAGTAATTGATTACACACACAAAAAACTGAAAAAGAGCGGATCGAGCTACGGAGAATAGCGTTAAGTAGCAATTTTATCCAGAATCTCCGACTCCTCGGGTAAACCAAAGGGAATCAGCCGCCACGGTCGAGTCTGCAATCCCCGAGGATCAACTCTCAGCGACGGCGCAACTCTGCAGGATCGCACAGAGCACGCTATTTACGAAAAATGAAAATAAAAAATAAAGGAGGAGAAGTCGCTAGACGATCATTCCAACACCGACGGTTTCATTACTGAACTCATCGATAAGAATAAAACTACCAGTAATCCGATTACGCTTATAGCTATCGAACAGTAGCGGCGCACTAGTACGAAGACTGATACGACCAATATCATTTTGACGAAACTCAAGGTCGTCTTCGATCTTGTGAAGGGTATTAATGTTCACCTTGTAGCGAACTTCACTGACCAAGGCTTTAACCTCTTTAGTGGTGTGTCGCAGAACGTACTTCCCGCGAGCAACAAGAGGCTTTTCAGAGAACCAGCAAATCATCGCCTCAATATCCTGCCCATTCTCTGGCGGATTGTTCGGCTTCACAATCATATCCCCACGAGAGATATCGAGATTGTCTTCGAGCGTCATCGTGACAGAGTTCGGATTGAAGGCCTCGTCTAGCGTGCCGTTCATCGTATGAATCTCTTTGATCTTACTGCTAAAGCCAGACGGAAGAATCTGTACATCATCGCCTGGTTTAAAAACACCACCCGCAACGCGACCGGCGTATCCACGGAAATCGTGGTACTCTTCAGTCTGAGGTCGAATTACGTATTGCACAGGGAATCTCGCATCAACGTGATTGGCATCCGAGCCAATATAGACATTCTCTAAATAATAGAGCAGCGATGCACCTTCGTACCAAGGCATCTCTGTTGATTTGTGAACGACATTATCGCCTTTGAGTGCGCTGATAGGAATGAACTCAACGCTCACGATATTGTCAAAACGTGAAGCGAAGTCAGAGAACGACTTCACGATGTCGTCGTAGGCTTCCTGCTTATAATCAACGAGATCCATCTTGTTGATACAAAGCACCACATGCTGAATACGAAGTAAGTTCGCAATAAAAGCGTGGCGGCAGGTTTGTTCAATTACGCCCTTACGAGCATCAACCAGAATAATAGCCAGGTTCGCTGTTGAAGCGCCGGTGACCATATTTCTTGTGTACTGAATGTGCCCTGGAGTGTCTGCGATGATGAACTTTCTTTTAGGAGTAGCGAAGTAGCGGTAGGCAACGTCGATAGTAATGCCCTGCTCTCGCTCAGCCTTAAGGCCGTCAGTGAGGAGCGCAAGATCGACTTCGAGATCTCCTCGATTCTCACTGGCTTGTTTCACCGACTCAAGCTGGTCTTCAAATATCGCCTTACTATCATAAAGTAGCCGGCCAATAAGTGTAGACTTTCCGTCGTCGACGCTACCCGCTGTCGTGAATCGTAAGAGATCCATATCGAGATAATCAGTCTGCTGCGTGCTCATTCTTTCTTCTAACTCCTAGAAGCAATTGTTATTCGCTAGCAATCGCTATTAAAAATATCCTTGGCGTTTACGATCTTCCATAGCCGTTTCTGAACGCTTGTCGTCCGCACGAGTTCCGCGTTCTGTGCTTCGCGCAGCTGCAACTTCCTGGATAATCTTATCGAGATCGTCAGCATCAGATTCGACAGCACCGGTACAAGTTGCATCCCCGATTGTTCTGAAACGGACGAGCTTTTCTTCAACCGTTTCGTTTTCACGAGGTGAAACGACTTCTGACTCGGCAAGAAGCACACCATCTCTCTCGAGCACTTTTCGTTTGTGCGCAAAATAGAGATTAGGAAGAGAAATCTCTTCTTTTTTGATGTACTGCCAGATATCCATTTCGGTCCAATTGCTCAAAGGAAATACTCGAAAATGTTCGCCTGGAAGTTTTCGCGCGTTAAATAAATTCCATAGCTCTGGACGTTGATTTTTAGGATCCCATTGGCCGAATTCATCACGATGCGAAAAGAATCTTTCTTTCGCTCTCGCTTTCTCTTCGTCGCGACGTGCGCCGCCAAAAGCTGCGTCGAATTTATTTTGTTCGACAGCATCAAGAAGAGTAATGGTTTGAAGCGCATTACGACTTGCGTTCGGTCCCTTTTCTTCTACGGCACGGCCTTGGTCGATTGAATCTTGCACCGAGGCAATAACAAGTCGCACACCTAGCTCGCCGATTAATTTATCTCGAAACGCAATCGTCTCCGGAAAGTTATGTCCGGTATCGACGTGCATTAACTGAAAAGGAATTTTCGCAGGCCAAAAAGCTTTGCGAGCCAAGTGAGTCATCACAATGGAGTCTTTACCACCGGAAAAAAGAAGCACTGGCTTCTCAAACTGCGCAGCAGCCTCACGAATGATGTAAATACCTTCCGACTCTAATTGGTCTAAGTGACTGATTTTGTAACTTAACATTGAATACTTGCTAACTAGACGCGTTAATCTTTCATCACGAGCACGCCTAAAAGTCTTAGGCACTGCCGTAGATTTGGAGAGTTTCCGTTGGAGGAGCAAATAGCACTGATCCACCGGGATTTTCGTCGCTAATACACCCTAATATGATATTTTTTACAAGACTACAGCGCTATTACCACGTAAATTACTGTAACTCTTAGGTTTTATAGTCTAGATGGAGGGGAGTCTGACGCTCCGGCCCCATTCTTTAGACGCTGATCTTTAGACGCTGACGAATTCCTTCACCCCCGCAAAGGTCTTGCGGTGGATCGAGCAGGGCCCATGCTCTTTGATACTCTCCCTATGCGACTTCGTTGGATAACCCTTGTGCTTGGAGAAACCATACTGAGGAAATTGATGATCAAAATCGCACATCATTCGGTCACGACTGACCTTAGCTAGAATTGAGGCGGCTGATATCGCAGCTACTTTTTGGTCCCCTTTTATCACGAACTCATGCGGAAACTTTGAAGGGATATTCATGTTCCCATCTATCAGCAGATAGGCGTATGCCATTGGAATTTTTGCCATTACTTCATCAGCAGCTCTCGCCATCGCGAGCCTAGTGGCTTCTCTAATGTTGTGGACGTCGATCTCTTCCGGACCAAGGGAGATCACAGAATAGGCCACCGCTTGCGCTTGTATGGCCTCAAAGAGCACCTCGCGCTTCTTCTCGCTGAGTTTTTTAGAGTCTGTGAGCCCCTCGAATCTATCTTCAGCACGAAGCACGACCGCAGCTGCCGTCACCGGACCAGCTAAGGGGCCTCGCCCTGCCTCATCGATCCCGATGGTGACTAAGTGACGGATACCTTGAGGGAAATTCATCGTAGCACTGTTGCCTTTGCACATGAATCTGACGTAAAAGTGGGTGCCAATTAACTCTTATTGAGTCGATGCGACTGGTGCCAATTAACTCTTATTGAGTCGATGCGACTGGTGCCAATGAGTCGATGCGACTGGTGCCAATTAACTCTTGTTGAGTCGATGCGACTGGTGCCAATTAACTCTTGTTGAGTCGATGCGACTGAGCCGAAACAATAGCAAACATTTGGCGCAAAGCTTAATTATTCTTTGACGCAGAGCTTAACGGCGAAACTGATTCTCCACTTTTTAAAGCACAATGAGTCTAGACCAAAAAGACGTTCTTCACGTAGCAAAACTCTCTGCACTCGAACTTAGCGAGCAAGAAGCTGAAGAATTTACAAAAGATCTTCAAGATATCCTCGGCTACGTAGAGCGACTTGAAAGCGTGGATGTTCATGGTGTGGTTCCAACCTCCCATGTGCACGGCATCGTAAACGATTTTCGTGACGACATCGCAAAGAACTCGCTTAAGCTTGAAGAAGTTGCCGAGATGGCCCCCGAATTTAAAGGCGGCGGATTTCGAGTCCCGAAGGTCCTATAGGCTTCTTGGCCAAAACTATCCAATAAGAACAAAAAATACGCTCCAATAAAAATTAGCGACAAGCGAAATAATGAATTCACTTTGTAAATTATCAGCTCAAGAAATGCGACAAGGACTGCTCGACACTGAGTTCAGTGCAGTAGAACTCGCAAGCGCGCATCTTGATTCGATTAAAGAAAGCAATGAGACCTTAAATAGTTTCATTACGATCACTGAGGACAAAGCGCTGGCCGCAGCCAAAGCCGCTGATACTCGGCTCTCATCGGAGAAAGAGAACAGTCCCCTTCTTTGTGGGCTACCGCTCGCTCTTAAAGACATGCTGGTCACTAAGGACGTTGAAACAACCTGCGGTTCCAAGATTTTAAAAGGCTTCGTGCCGCCCTACACCGGCACTGCAGTAGCACGCGCAGAAAAACAAGGGATGGTTGTCGTTGGAAAAACCAACATGGACGAATTCGGCATGGGCTCATCCTCTGAGAACTCAGCCTTTGGTCCAGTACGTAACCCCTGGGACACCGAACGAATCCCCGGCGGCTCCAGTGGTGGATCTGCTGCCGCGGTAGCAAGCGGGCAAGCACCGCTCGCTTTGGGCACGGACACTGGTGGTTCAATACGTCAGCCAGCTGCGATGACAGGTATTGTTGGCCTGAAGCCGACATACGGTAGAGTCAGTCGTTATGGCGCAGTGGCCTACGCTTCCTCATGCGACCAAGTCGGTCCCTTCGCGAGAAACATTCCGGACCTCGCGATGCTCTTTGCCGCAATTGCGGGCAAAGACCCACAAGACGCTACATCTGTCGCAGAAGACGTTCCAGATTATTTAGCTGAGGTGGCCGAAAAAGCTACTAGCGGATTAGCTGGGCTCAAAGTTGGAGTCCCCCAAGAATACTTGGTCGATGGCCTTCAGCCAGACGTGAAGAGTGCCTTCGAGAGTAGTCTCGGCGTATTTGAAAAACTAGGCGCCGAGATCGTTGATGTTTCTCTGCCGCATACAGAACACGCTCTTGCCACGTACTACATTATTGTTCCCGCCGAAGCGTCCTCAAACCTGGCGCGTTACGACGGCGTCAGATACGGACACAGAACGGCTAAAGCAGATACTCTGCAAGAACTCTACGCTAAGACTCGAGGGGAAGCCTTCGGCAAAGAAGTAAAGCGCCGGATTATGATGGGCTCCTATGTGCTCTCTGCTGGGTACTACGATGCGTACTACCTCAAAGCGCAGCAAGTCAGAACACTTGTCGCGAATGATTTTCTAGCAGCGTTCACTAACCACTGTGATGTCATTGCAACACCAGTTTCTCCCTGCACCGCATTTAAACTAGGTGAAAAGACAAGTTCCCCACTGGAGATGTATCTAGCCGATGCGCTGACAGTGCCCGTGAGTCTTGCTGGACTACCAGCTCTCTCTATTCCCTGCGGGCTCGACACGCAGAACCTACCTATTGGACTACAGCTAATCGCACCGGCGTTTGAGGAAAGTAAACTTCTTTCCACCGGAAATGCGTTTCTCACAGAACAACCCTTTGAGTTGAAACCTCTCACTTCGGGAGGGCAATAAAGATGATACAATACGAAGCCGTTATTGGACTCGAGGTTCATGCACAACTCTCGACTGGCAGTAAGATATTTGCGAACTCAGGCACCGAAGCGGGTCGCGAGCCGAACACTCTTTGCGATCCAGTAACTCTCGGGTTACCAGGCGCCCTACCCGTGCTGAACAAGCGCGTGGTCGATTTTGCAATTAAGCTAGGACTCGCTACGAACTGTAGCATCACGCGTGAAAACGAGTTTGCGCGAAAGCACTACTTCTACCCTGACCTACCAAAGGGATATCAGATCTCTCAATACGATAAGCCTATCTGCCAGCATGGTCATCTGCTTGTACGCGTCGGCGGCGAGGAGAGACGTGTTGGTATTACGCGCATCCATTTGGAAGAAGATGCGGGAAAGAACGTTCACGGAGAACACGAGACTACGTCTTTTATCGACTTGAATCGTGCCGGAGTTCCTTTAGTAGAGATCGTGTCAGAGCCTGAGATTCGTTCCCCTGAGGAAGCAGGCGCCTATATGCGGCAAATGCGGCAAATCGTTCGCTACCTTGATATCTGTGACGGAAACATGGAAGAAGGCTCGCTTCGTTGCGACGCCAATATTTCTCTCCGTAAGGTCGGCACTGAGAAGCTTGGGACGAAAGTCGAGATCAAGAACCTCAACTCCTTTCGATTCGTGGAACGCGCGATCCGCTACGAGATAACTCGTCAAACAACAGTACTCGAACAGGGCGACGAGATAGTGCAAGAGACTCGACTTTGGGACGAGCAAAAAGCAAGCACTCGCTCCATGCGCTCGAAGGAATACGCTGAAGACTATCGCTATTTCCCCGACCCCGACCTACTACCGATCGTTGTCGACAATGACTGGATTGAACGCATTCGTGCGACCCTGCCAGAACTTCCAGAGCAAGTGTATCTACGCTTTAAGAAGGGTCATCAGCTCGATGATTACTACTGCGAATTACTCACGGAAGAAAAGCACACCGCTCGCTACTACGACAAAGCGCTGGAAGTGCACCACAACCAGACCGCACTCGCCAACTGGATTACCACCGAGCTTTTTGGTCGACTAAACAAAGAGAACCTTGGCATGGAAGAATGTCCGGTGAGTCCAGAGAATCTGGGTACCCTGGTTAAGCTCATCGACGAAGATGTCATCTCCGGCAAGATTGCCAAGACTGTTTTCGACGAAATGTTTTCCACGGGAGCCTCGCCAAACAGCATTGTTGAAGCGACTGGCTTACAGCAGATTTCTAATCGCGACGAGATAGGCGGCATAATTGACGAAGTGCTTACTCAGCACCCTGAGCAAATCGCGGAGTTCAGAGACGGAAAAACGAAGATGCTTGGATTCTTCGTCGGACAGATCATGAAGCGCACCGCCGGAAAAGCAAATCCAAAAGTTGTAAACGAACTTTTAATGGCGAAGCTAAAGGGAGATTAGTCTGCAAGCTCCCCCTCCAAGCTAATTTAGCAGCCAGTCTTCTGCTAAGGAGCTTGGAGGGGGAATCTCTCGATGCTGCGTGAGGTGTGTGGCTGACTCGAGCGCGGCTCGTAGCTCGAGTTCGGTGTCGGGAGCTGCGAGGATGACCACCTCTCCCCTATCCCGGTTGAGCGTGCGCAGTTCACCAAAACCCTCATAGCTTTCAAGAAGGAATCTCAGCACTACGATGTTTTCAGCAGGTAATTTAAGAAAAAGCGCAACTATATCTGGTAAATCTTTATCAGCGGTCTCCTCCTTCTCGGATGAGACTTGTGCTGCACGGTTTCGGTCACGGCTTTTCATTGCTATTAGATATAACGTAGATTTTTCCAGACTAACAACGTCAAAAAGGTGCGGTTAATACGTAATGCTCGACACACTTCGTAAAAAGAAAAACTCGATATTTGGATTCGTCATTATTGGCTTTTGCTCGCTGCTAATGGTGCCTTTTGGTCTCGACATGATTCGTACTGGTGGAGCTGACACCGACTCCGTGCGAGTCGACGACATGAGCTTCACGATGAAGGATTACTACCGGCGCTTGAATCGATGGCAAAACGTGTTCCGCCAACAGTTGGGACAGAACTACGAAATGGCGAAAGGCCAGCTCAACATCGAGCAACGCGTTGTAGACGAAATAGTCAACGGCGCTCTTCTCGACAAGCTCACCGAGAGTCTTGGTCTTGCCGCTTCAATGTCACAGATTAAAAACCAAATTGCCTCACATCCTTTTTTCCAAGGAGAGCTCACCAAAGCAAACTACGAAACCTTCCTGCAGGTTCAAGGACTCAGTGGTGTAGGGCTTGAGCAACAAACTGCGAAAGAAATCATCGGACGACAGCTCACAAGCATTCTTTCTGATCTCAATACTCCGACTGACGCCGAGTTGAAATCAATCTACCTCGATAGTGAAAGAACCGCTTCTTTTCGCGTGCTGAAGTTTCAACCAAGTGCCTTCGCAGCGGAAGTGAACAAAGAAGATGAAGAAGCGCTTAAGGCATACTTCACTGATAACGCAGAACTGTATCGCAAGCCTCGCGCAGTTCGATATGCCTTTATTCCTTTTAAGGCGAGTGACTTCCAGCCGAAGGTTGATGTCACAGAGGACGATATTATTGAGCAGTACGAGTCAGAAAAGCATAACCTTTTTGAAGCACCTCAGGTTAGGCTAAGAAAATTAGTGCTCAACAAGGCTCCGGCTGAAACGAGTAGTGCACTAGAGGAGATAGTCACCGGCGACGCAACAACGGAATCTGCGGCACAGAAAGACGCGAATAAAGCCATTAAAGAGCGAGCTGAGGAGCTACGTGCTCGACTTGATTCCGGCGACGACTTCGCCGCGCTGGCAAAGGAATTCTCCGAAGACGCAGAGACGAAAAGCTCCGGAGGAGACATCGGCTGGGTTCGTTACAACGTGCTCGAGAACACCGTGAGACAGGTTGCAAGCGCCAAAGCTGTCGGCGAACACAGTGAAGTTATAGACTCACCTGATTCTTTCCAATTGGTTTACGTTGAGGAGAAGAAGGAACGTCGCCAAAAAACACTCGACGAAGTGCGAGGAGTAATCAAAGCCAAACTACAAATTGATTACGCCCCGGAGTATGGGGGTGCTGCTGCCGAAGAAGTGTATCAGCTTGTTGAGAAGAACAGGGAGCCTTCCTCTGAAGACCTCAGCAAACTTGCTGGAGAGAAGGGTTACGAAGTGGTTACCACCGAAGGTTTCCTATCTCGTATCGCCGCATCGACAAAATACCCGCGAGCCCTTACCGCCAAAGCGCTGGAGCTTAGCGCGGGAGACACGGAAACTCTTTCTCTTGGCGACGACAGCTATGTGTTGCGAATACTAGAAGTAAAGGATTCCTATATTCCTGAATTCGAGGAAGTAAAAACTCAGATCACCAGCGACTACGTGCTGAAACAATCGAGTGTTCTCGCCGATAAAAAAGCCAATGAAATACTGGAGAAGTACATTGCTTCGAAGGATTCAGAAGCGCCGCTTACTCTCGATAAGCTTGCGGCCGAAGCTAAGATGACTATTGAGGTAAGCGAGTCTGCAAAGCGTGCCGAGACAAGCACCGCCCCTCTTAACGCGCCGAACGTAAAACAGAGTGCGTTTACTCTTACTGAGTCCTCACCATTTGCTGCGGAAGTATTCCAAGTCGGCAGTGATCTTTTTCTTATTGAGCTCGCTAGCTCCACGCTTCCTAAGGACGAAGAGTTTGAGAAGAACATCGATCAACTAAAGGCAAAAGAGGAAACAGCAGCCGGCTCTCGACTTACCGGAGCGCTGATTTCAAGGCTACGCTCTGAGAGCGAGATTTGGGTAAATCCTGAAATCTTCGCCTCGCCGAGTTAGCACCAAAGTTGAGGACCTGAGTCGAGGAAAAAATGTCGGATAGCTGCCCTGCGACAAAAGACCGTATTCTAATTGAGGACCAGTGTATTCACTGTGAGATTGGTCTGACAGAGCAGGAGCGATCCTTCCCACAACGTTTGCTAATAAGCACGAGTGTCGGACTAGAGAATGGTTTAGGCTCGGTTGCTAGCAGCGTCGACCTAGACACCGGCCTCTGTTACGCAACACTCGCTGAGTGCTTCAAAGCAGTCGCCCAGGCTCGTAGCTGGACTTTAGTCGAAGAGCTTGGAGAGGCGCTCACCAAAGCCGCTTTCGAACAGTTCCCCGCAAGCAGCGTTATCGAGCTGACCATCAAAAAATTCGTCGTGCCAGAGACAGCCTGGGTTGGTATACGTATTGAGAGAAGGCGCTTTTAGCTCGCCGTCATCACTTCGGCGTCGACCCCTCTAATATAGCGCCTATCGCAGCAGTTTGTTTGCTCATCCACCACGTATTCAACTCCCTAGTAACACGATGCTTGAGCTTGCAGTCCAAGTAAAACACGGCACCTCACTCATAAGACGTCGACGTCATGCGGCCTTCCATGTTCGCTTATCAGCAACGGCATTAACACCCGAAATTCCAGTTTCGAGCTTCGTTGACCAGGCACTAAAAAACTCCCCAGAACTCGCACCCACTCTCGGGCACACGAGCGTCAGGCAAGAGAACGGTAAGACTGTGTTTCTCCTCAGCAACCGCAGAGGAAGACCGAGAGAGAGTTTTGAGTCTAGTAGTGCCCCACCAATATTCAATGGGGGAATATTCGATGGGGTCTCAGCTAACCGAGAAGAGATGTTTCACTCAGATGGAAGTGTCTATGTGTTACCCGACAAACTTCAGGATTTTCCAGACGACCTGAGCGAACTAAAGGAAATGCCATTTTCCTACCAAGTCTATTCGAAGTTCGACCGCTTCGATAATCGGGGGAACATAATTCATTCTCTGCACCCACAAGCACAGGGATTAGAAACGAGCCTGATTGAAGACCTCAATGTGCAGCGCATTACCCAGCTCGCACCCTTGAGAGTGGATCAAGTTCGTCTGGGATTTGAAACGTATAGTCCTCGCTTACTCGGTGGCGCGTTTGGCAGTATCCCAGAAGTAGAGAAGAGGCTATGCCTCGAAGTTACCGCTGATAGAATCTATTTGTTCCTCGAGGAACGTAATTTGGCGAGTAAGTCGCGCCTACCCTTTGAAAGTAGTGGCTCCTTGGCAGGAATCAATAAAGCTTTGGAAGAACTGAATCTTTACACCGATCTTTACACCTCACTCCTCCAAGAAATGTAATCGGCGAGAAATTGGCTCCTTTTACACAAATTTACGTATAATTTTGCTAAGTTGCTGCATCTTACTACATGCTACGATATAGAAGGTTATTATCTTAACGCTCGACGACATTGAACAGGTGCCTCTAAATGAATAAGTATCAAAGATTTCTGACAACTCTACTGCTTTTATTTGTTGCCGGCACTAGTCTTAGTTGCACATCCGAAGTTAAGGACTTGATCGACATTGCTCTCGATCCACCCTCTCGCCAATCTATCGATCGCTCCAGAACCGGTGTAAATAATTTCTTCGTCAATCGAGAGTTCGGTTCAATCCCCGAACAGTACTCAGAAATACAAGGCACACTGGGGTTGAACTTTGTTCGTATCTTAATCGCCTGGACCAACGAGGTGCAGCCAACTCCCGACGCAGAACCTTTTTATGGATTTTTCGATGAGATTATTGAATCAGTGCCACCAGGCGTCGATATTCTCATAACCGTTGCGCACACTCCTGACTGGATGGCCGATCCCGCAAACTGGATCGGCGGAAATCCACGTGCGACTTGGATTGAACGTTGGTTGAGACCAACCGTTGAGCGCTACGCTGGAAGACCTGGAGTTCTTGCATGGCAAGTGTGGAACGAACCTGATAATACCGTTGTTGCCTCAGACACCGCCTTGGAACTAACTGATCCTGCAAACTATTTTGAACTGCTCGCACTAGGTAGTGAAGTTATTCGACGCACTGACCCTACAAGGTTGCTTGTCTTAGCCGCGACTCGTTCGATTCAACAAGGCAGTGGAACAAACCTCGACTATAACAAAGATCTCCAAAATCTTGGAGCTGAGTCGCTCGTCGATATTTGGGCGATTCACTACTACGGAGAACAGTTTGAACAAGTTGTTCGAGGCGGCGGCGTAGCTGATTTCGTAAATTCCTTGAGACCACCAGTGTGGGTAACCGAATCGGGAGAAATGGGACCTGACGGGCAGCTTGCCTACGTGGAAACGGTATGGCCCTTCCTCGACGAAGAGTTTCCAGGGAAAATTCAGCGTTTCTACTACTACCAGTATGGAGAGACAGGACCACCTGATGGTAACTTCGGTCTCCGAATGAATGGTCCTGTTTTCATCTCCGATCTCTACGCTTTTCTAGCAGGCTAACTGGTTTTCTAGTAGGCCAACTGGTTTTCAAGTGGGTAAACCGGGGCTTGCCGAGAAAGGATACAAAATGGCGAAGTCATCGGGGGAAGTGGGGAAGTTTGACTACGATTTAATCGTAATAGGGAGTGGACCGTCCGGACAAAAGGCCGCGATTCAGGCTGCGAAGCTGAGAAAACGTGTCGCCATTGTCGAAAAAACCCAAGAACTCGGTGGCGTTTGCACCAACACTGGAACTATCCCTAGTAAATCCTTTCGAGAAGCCGTCCTCTACCTAACTGGATTTCGTGAGCGATCCATTTATGGCTCTGCGTATCGAGTAAAGTCTCGAATTACGATGGACGATCTCACTTACCGGATATCGAACATCGTCTCTCACGAGAATCAGGTTATTGAAGACCAGCTCGCGAGAAACAGAATTGAGATAATACAAGGCAGCGCCAGCTTCATCGGACCCAACAAGATAACGGTTGAAGGTAATGGCTACCTTGGAGTTAAGACAGCAAAACACTTCGTTGTCGCTGTGGGCACCAAACCTCACCATCCCCCGGCATTTGAAGTAGATGGCGAAAAGATTCTAGACTCCGATGACGTGCTCACTCTCAAAGAACTTCCGAGAAACCTTACTGTCGTTGGCGGCGGAATCATTGGTTTAGAGTACGCCTCTTGGTTCGCAGTGCTCGGCGTGAAAGTTACGCTTATTGAAGCTCGCAAGACATTGCTGAGCTTCATTGACCGAGAGATTGTTGAGGCGCTGAAATATCAGCTCCGAAGTCTTGGAATGACGCTCCGCATTGGAGAAGAAGTCTCCCGAGTTACTAGACGTGCCGACGGACAAGTCGAGACCTTTCTCGATAGCGGTAAGAAAATCGTTTCAGAGGCGGTGCTCATTTCCGCAGGGCGCCAAGGTGCGGTTGATTCTCTCAATCTCGATGTCGTCGGTGTCATTCCAGATAAGTACGGACGAATCGAAGTGAACGAGCATTTCCAAACGTCTGTGCCTAGTATCTATGCGGTTGGAGACGTTGTTGGTTTTCCTGCACTGGCCTCAACCGGCATGCAGCAGGGTCGCCTTGCTGCTTCGCACGCATTTGGCATTGCCGATCAAAGCGGCAAAATCCCCTTACCGTATGGCGTTTGGACTATCCCTGAAATGTCGCTCGTCGGCGAAACTGAAGGCAGCCTTACCGAAAAGGCGGTACCTTACGAAACTGGTATCGCGCGATATAAGGAAATCGCAAGAGGCTTACTTATCGGTGATGACAACGGCATGCTGAAGATCCTCTTTCACCGAGAGACCAGACAGCTCCTTGGTATCCACGCACTAGGAGAAGGCGCGATTGAAATTCTTCACCTCGGTCAAGCTGTGCTGCATCTTGGAGGCGGATTAGAATATCTCACCGATGGTGTTTTTAACTATCCAACACTTACCGAGTGCTACAAAGTTGCCGCACTCGATGGTCTAAACAAGATTCGAGAATAATGGCATTCCCAAGTGAATCAGTTTCGATTCTCCTTGTCGATGATGACGAGTCTGCTTCTCGCTCTCTACAACGCTCCTTAGAAACTCACTGTCCACGCTTTAGTTTTTTCTCCTGCCAGGAAGCCAAAGCAGCGCTTCGCCTCGCAAAGAGTAAGCGTCCTTCGGCAGCAGTTGTTGATTTAACGATCGATCCGGAGCTTGGCCCCGAATCTGGATTAAACTTGATCTCTGAATTACTCGAGTTCGATCCCACACTTCGAGTCGTCGTTCTCACCGGACATCAAGCTGATGAATTCGGAATTCAAGCTTTACAGCGAGGCGCAGCAAGTTTTTTAGAAAAACCAGCACGCATTGACCACCTTTCCGCTCTCCTTACCGACGCGGCTCAATACTCCACTCTCCTACGAGACTACTTCTCCTCTGCTGAAGCTCAGCCTCAAGAACTAGCGAAGAAAACAGGTCTCTCCAGCAAAGACTCTGGAATGAATGAAGTTCTTTCCTCGGTTTACTACGCCTCGCAAATGCTGCAACCGGTCCTGATTACAGGCGAAACGGGCACAGGGAAAGGGATTATTGCTCAGGCAATACACCGCCTCTCTCGAGATAGACAGGGCCCTTTCATTCGTTACCAACCGAGCTTCACCGCAAACGACCTTACGAGCAGCGAGCTCTTTGGCCATAAGAAAGGCTCCTTTACTGGTGCTGCAGAAGACAGAAAAGGTTTAATCGAGGAGGCTGATCGCGGTACGCTCTTTATCGACGAAGTCGATGAGCTTCCAAAAGAAACGCAAGTAATGTTGCTCAATGTGCTTCAAGAAAAAACCTTTCGTCGTGTGGGAGAGAATCGAGACCGTCGTTCTGATTTTCGCCTACTGCTGGCAACCAACCAGCCCTTAGAAGATCTCACTAAAAAGCAGAAGCTTCGAAGCGATTTTTATCATCGTGTAGCTCATTTTCAGATCACTCTTCCTCCGCTTCGTGACAGGTTGATAGACCTTCCAGATATTGCGAACAAACATGTTTGTGATGTTGCGAGCAGAGAAGCACTTGCCGTCCGAAGCTTAAGCGCGGAAGCGCTGACCCTACTTTGCTCCTACTCCTGGCCTGGAAATATTCGTGAACTTCTTGCTGTCGTTGAAGGCGGAGTATACCGAGCTCATTTCGCGGAGCGCGCGCTTATCATGCCCGAGGATATCGTCCTACCTCGAACATCCTCAAGCGATGACGCACACGGAAGAAATTTTCGCGAACGAGTACAGGAGTTCGAGTCGAGCCTGGTTAGAGATGCACTCAGACGTCACAAAAACAACCAAACCAAGGCTGCTGAAAGCCTTGGACTAGATCGCAGCTCATTTCGGCGAATTCTCCAGCGAGAAGAGGGCTCCGAAGACTAATTCCCACTAGCCTACTCCGCATTTAGCCGTTAAACTTCGAGGCTATAGCCCTCGTAGCATTGAAACTCTGTATTTCGTCTTATGCTTGCAAATCGACTTCTACGCCTTTCGCCCTTCGTATTCTGCGCTCTGCTGCTCTCGTGCACGAATGAGGACGTAGACCTAGGCTCCAATAATTCAGAACGCTCCAGAGTAGTAATCGGAGGAACCACTGCAACCGAGACTTCGTCAGACTCCGCAAGCAGCACAAGCGACAGTTCCACCGCACCGGAACCGCTTGCACAGTTAGATTTAGATTCAAGTGTAGATTTAGATCCGAGTGGAACTTGTGGTAGCCTGATCAACGAATCACCGCGAGGGCTCGCCTGCTTACACTGCACGCAACCGGAGGCTCATCAACAAGCACGAAGCATTCGCTCGGTAATTGTAGATGCCTGTATTAAGAACGTCGCGATTAACTACCTAGTCGACGGTACATTTTCTTTCGACCATCAGTTCTTGATTAACGAAATTACCGAACTAACCAAGGGTGGTCGCAGCCTTTCAATCGCATTCTATCTCGCGAATGGACCTGCCCAGCGTCGATACGATATCACGCGAATAGATTCCTTTGGCACCCAGATCTCTCCAGAAGAATTCCGCAATCGCATTCAACACGACCCAGTCTTGCAGGGAGAATATCAACGAATCGTCGACCGCATTATTCCTGTCGCACGATACGCTGTCCAACGAGGAGCATCCGTTTACCTAATCCCCGCTCTAGAAGATAATTTAGACGATGAATCTTTCGAGGCAATGGCCGAACTCACACTCGCCGTCGTTCCCGTCAGTGTCCCCGTAAGTATCGGACGAAACCCCTGCCCCGGCTGCTTCAGCCGCAACGGCGCAAAAATCCCAAGCGGAATGTTCGAGGAACTTCACACGGACTGGCCCGCAATCGGAATTCGCGGCGGCATCGTGAGCAACGACGGGCGAGATTACAGCTCCCCCGCCTCCGGCGACGGCTCAAACGCTGAAACCACCTTAAGCGAACTAGAGGCCGTACGCGACGTCTCCGGAAACGGCAACAAC
>QIGM01000513.1 GCA_003230795.1 bacterium | reverse complement strand
CGAGCTGTGCTTGAGCAGAAGAGGTTTAATACCTTTCCGGAGGAGATATCAAAGAGTGTACGCCCACGCTGCTACACAAAGAGTCTAGAAGCACTAAAGCAATTCCGTGAGGAAGAACAAGCAAAGCGAGCACAATACGTGGAAGCCTCGTTCAAGTTCCGTATTGGGGACTTCTTCACGAAGTTTCCAGCTTTTTGTTTACTCCCACCCCTCCACTACCGTCCTTGTGGCGTATCTCTCGCTGAGACCTGACATTGTTCTTCATGTTCGGTTATTAGGCGTTTTAAAATTAGAAAACTTCTCCTACCTCGCCTTCTTTGAAGAAGATCGTAATCTCTTGTCTTCCATTCTATGAGAAGACACTTCCTAAAACCAAAATTCCGGTATAAGCCGATAAAGACGCCTATTTCGCCAGGTGGTCGAGTCAGTTTTTAACACAGAACCTGGAACCGTAATCCTAGAACCGTAATCCTAGAACCGTAATCCCGGGAACCGGGAGAAAATCTCGCGATTACCCGATTTATGTCCCTAAAAACGGGGGATCACGCCTTAGACTTAAAACCCCAAGAACCATCCCGATTCTCTGTGAACCGACCAACTTCGATAAGATGGGGAGCAGAGCATTTCCGTCCCTCGTAGTATTGGGGAGCTTCTAGGTCATTCAAGTCGTACACACAACATCGAAATTTATCTTGCAGCATCAGTCGCGAACTGGATTCGGACATGAAGACTATTATGTCACCGGTGGAATAACGACCACCAAATTGTTCGTAAATTAGAGAATCCGGAGACGTCGAATCGCCATACGTTATGCTGGCACGAACTCGATAGTTTGGAGCCAACAAATTGACGGATTTCCGCTTAACTTGAAATATCACCGGTCTTTCGTTCAGCGATGCTGTCCCTGCCGCCAACTCATACGGCTGAATGTAATCGACCGTAAAAGCAACAAGAAAGAGCGCTACCAGCGTGTACACGATGGGGAGCAAGTAGCTGTAGCACAATTTGCGAAGGAGTTTCATCATGGGACATAACATATTAGTGAGCACAAATGGCGTGCTCTCTCGTTCGCCCTAATATTAACCTCTACGCAGGTTATGGTCCAGGCTTACTGTGCTGCTCACACTGCCATATCTGGTAAAATGTCTAACACATTAACATATTCACTGATTGTTTCCAGGATCGGCTTATGCGACGAGGCCCGAATTGTACGCAGAATATGATCCCAATATCCGGCAGGATCATATTTTGCGTGAGCGATTAGTTCATTGGGGGTAGTTTCAATGACGGGTAAAAGCAGCGAATTGTTATGCAACTTAGTCTTCAAATTGCGAAAAAAACACTTCGGTCCTCTCAAGCGACGAAAGTTCGATACCAAAAGGAACTCAAGGCAACGGCTTGCGAATGGACAAAGTAAAACAAAAAGTCGCTGGATGCTTTCGCAAAGAGGAATATGCCAAAGCGTATTGCCGAATCTCAAGTTACCTCTGTAGGGATAGTTAAAAAACTTCGTTTTTCAACTATCCCCAGAGAAGTAGACTCTCAAGCTAAACATATCCAGCACGAGCGCGAGCGGGCAGCTTGATCTCTTCTCTACTCAGAGGCTACTAAAGCGCACAACAAGCTACGATGGTTTCTTATCGACAAAGGACAATGTAGGGCGGTAATCGAAAATTAACCTATTGCAATTGGCTGCGCTAGGCCCTAGACTAAGATCCATATATAGAAGCTATTTAGGGAATATGTTCCAGAGGCAAGTTAATATACTTAAATCACAGAGTTTTTTTCTGTTTGGAGCCAGGGGAACAGGAAAGAGTTTTCTGTTAGATAAACTCTTTCCTCCAAATGAGACCCTTTGGGTTGATTTACTTGGAGGGCAGGCAGAGCTTCAGTTTGCCGAAAATCCAGACAAGTTGTCCGATTTGATAGCAGCCTCAAATGCCAAATGGGTGGTGATAGATGAAGTTCAAAAAGTTCCTAAGCTATTAGATGTTGTTCATAGAGAAATTGAGAAAAATAAAATTAAGTTTGCACTCACTGGTTCAAGCGCAAGGAAGTTAAAACGAGGTGGTGCTAATTTACTCGCAGGTCGTGCCTTTGTTTATAACCTCTTTCCATTTACTGCTGAGGAGTTAGGAGATCGCTTTGTCTTAGATCAAGCTCTTCAATGGGGAACTTTGCCAAAGTTATTTGAGTTTTGCTCAAATGAGGAAAAGAAACTTTTTCTCTCTAATTATGTAGAAACTTATTTAAAGGAAGAAGTATTCGCAGAACAATTAGTGCGTGGCATAATCCCTTTCAGAAAATTTCTTAAACTAGCTGCTCAATCAAATGGCGCTGTGCTTAATTTTAATAAAATAGCTAGAGATGTTGGAGTTGATAACAAAACAGTTCAGAATTACTTTGAAATTCTAGAAGACACTTTGCTTGGGTTTTACTTACCAGCAACTGAAGCAAGTTTCAGAAAACAGCAAATTAAGTCACCTAAATTTTATCTCTTTGATTGCGGAGTTAAACGAGAAATTGAAAATATGAGCCATTTACCAATAACATCATCTCAGGAAATGGGTGTTGTTTTTGAACATTGGCTTATTACTGAAATTTTTAAATTAAACTCCTATCTGAGAGTTAAATACGAGCTATCATATCTTTTGACAAAGGGAGGGCTTGAAGTTGATTTAGTTCTACAATTGCCGAAAGAAGAGCCGACTTTTGTTGAGATTAAGTCAACGAGTAATATTCAAGATAGCCATCTTAAGTCTCTAATGGCAGTGAAAGAGGAATTTCCAAAAAGCAAATGTTTCTGCTTATGTCAGCAGCAATACCCTAGTGTTGTAAATGATATACAAGTGTTTCCCTGGAGAGCAGGTTTGAGGGAGTTAGGGTTTACTTAGCTGAACTAGTCACGACTTAGTGTGCCATGAGGCTGTTGCCGTGATGAGGGAAGGCCCCTCAGAGTCGTCTTCGAGGAGAAGGCTCTAAACAACCTTAAGCTGCGGTTGAGCTTTGCCAAAATCGTGGACACGCCTGCCTCACATATTTCCCTGATGAACTATCCCGCTGCGTCAGTCTGCCTCAGTTGAGGTAATTTGCCTCAGCCTCTCAAATCCTAAGTGACTCAAATTATGGCCAATACTCGTTGGTCGAAAGTTGGCATGGCCTTGCAATAGAGATCCCAAGAACTTCATGAATTTTCATCATGCAGACAGGGAGTACGGCATGCAGACGAAACATCAAATACCTGAAGAGAACAAAGAGCTCGTGCGCGAGCATATGGGATACGCCACCGCCATTGCTCACAAGTTCCAGCGTGAGCGCCCTAATATAGATATCGATATCGATGACTATATAGGGGCGGCCTTACTTGGGCTATGTGACGCTGCGAGTCGGTTCGACCCGACTCAAGGTAACTCGTTTAAGACTTATAGTTATCTTCGTATCAGAGGCTCACTCTATGATTTGTTGCGAAAAACTTTTGGTATTTCGCGAAGCTGCTTCGAGGAGGTTACTGCGAGCGGGGAGCCAGACTCGGCGGATACCGGTGAGAAAGAAAGGCCAGAAAAGCGCTCATCTTTCGTAATGACCAATGACATCGGCGGGCTCAGTAGCCTTTCGGTAGTGATTGAAGAATACGGTCTACGAATTCATCGCGGTGGTGAAGACGGACCAGCGTTGAGCTATGCGAATGGATTTGACCCTGAAGAATTCGCGACAAACAAAAGTCTTGAACGATGCCTTGAACGTTCTATGTCGGACCTAAACGAAAAGCAGAAGCAACTTGTGTATCGAAGATACTACCATGCGGAGACCTTCGATGAGATCGGAGTTGAGCTCGATGGCGTATCTCGAAGTTGGTTGTCACGAATGCATAGTAAAGCACTTTCTAGTATGCGCTCAAGAATGCTTAGCGAAGATGTTGCATGTGGTCAGAGGTTGGAAAGCTATGAGAGCTAACCGGGGATTGCTTCTGATACTAGCCTTCTGTTTTCTAGGAATATTGGGGTGTGGGGAAGAAATTCTCCACGACTTGGATGAGCTGCAGGCAAATCGAGTTCGAGTCGCTTTAGCGAAGGTTGGGATTGAGGCTTGGAAGGAGCAGAGAGGCACGGCTTGGGTTGTCGGTGTGTCATCGAGTGAGGTAGGTGCCGCACTTTCTCTGTTGGACTCAAAGCGTGTTGTTCGAAAAGCAAATAACTCCCATGCCTCCAGCACAAGTCTAATCCAATCCAAAGAGGAGCGTAGATACTTCATTGAGCGTAGCTTGAGTCGTGGTTTAGAGCAGACACTCGAGCGAATACCCGGCGTCCTCGAGGCGCGCGTCCATATAAAAATGCTACACGGCAGTCGTCAGTCAAGCTCGCAGCGCCCAGTAAGTGGCTCTGCAAGTGTGCTGCTTATTCAGGCGCAAAGCGTTGAGATAGCTCCGAACGCGATTAAAGAGTTAGTCGCTGGAGCATCTGGCCTTTCGCGTGAGGTAATCGCTGTGGTGAGTGTGATTGAGAGTGAGGAGGAAGAGGTCGTAGTCGAAGAGAGCGCTGTCGATGCAGAAACTATAGCAGCGGTTAGCTCGGATCCTTTCAAGAGTGTGACAATCTCGCCGATGCGGCTCGTGCTATTTCTGGGAGTCTCTGCCATCAGCCTTATAATTCTCATGCTCTACATTCGTTCAAAGCGACTAAGTAATCGTCTGCGCACATCGAGCTCGGTTGAGGCTAATGTCTAATCAAGGTAAGCCGCTGCAGCTAATTCCGACCCTTGCACTGAATGGTATGCGCTCTAGCGTCGCCATCCTCGAGAGTGTGCGAGGAAGACGGGTACTGTGGAGGGTATTGGGAGTGATCGAGAGCAGCCTGAGTGAATCTTTTGGCGAGCAAGTTAGAGTTACTCGCCTAAGGACGCATTCGATGAAGCACGAAATGGCTAGAAAATACTCCGCCTTAGGTCTTCGCCTCTTCGGTTCGAAGGTGGCGCTCTATTTCTTAGATGGCTCTGAAAACGAGATAGACAGAATCCAGAGTTGGATAGAAGACTCCCTGCCGCAGGAGGCAATACTCTCACAGGTGCCACTAGAGGTTCTATCTAATGATCAATCGAGGGAGGCTCACCACTCTAAAGGGTCTTTGGTGGGCATCAGATTTGATCTGAACTGTGGAGACACTGGGGTGCTTACGATTTTTGCTAATCTAGATCAGAATCTAATTCGACGAATCGCGGTCTACGCTCGGCAAGAATCACTTCCAGTGTGTCGTGCACCCATGCTTCGGCATCTACTGTGTTCCTTGTCGCTTGAGCTCGTCTTTGAATTGAATTCTCTTTCCGTGCTCCTCGCGGCCAAAAGAGGGGGAGAGATTACACTTTTCGATAAGACTTCACGTGTCGGCGCTTGGAGAATCGCGGGCTTGGCGGGGGTTACTACCGGAGAGCCGCTTCTCAATGTGAAGCCTGTAGCGTTTGACGCGAGTCGGCGAAGTCTACTTTTTAGAGTTGCACCCAACAAAATAGGAAGAAGAGAAGAGATGAATCAAAAATCAAATACATGCAATTTCCCACTAGCAGATCTCGGCGTATGTCTTTCTGTGGAGCTTGGGAAAACGCGGCTAAGCCTCGCTGATCTAATAGATCTTGCGCCTGGGGCTTCCTTGGAGTTTGAGCTGCCGGTGAATGGAAAAGTAATGCTTCAAGCTGGAGAGGAACAAATAGCGGAAGCTCAGTTGGTAAGCGAGGCAGA
This sequence comes from bacterium, assembly GCA_003230795.1. GTDB lineage: Bacteria > Bdellovibrionota_C > UBA2361 > SZUA-149 > SZUA-149 > SZUA-149. The sequence continues at coordinate 6,740 of QIGM01000513.1, read as the reverse complement.
CAGGCTGTTGCTTCAGGTTACCCAAGTATTTGAAGAAGGTGAGAAAAATAACGAAACAGATAAGCAAAAAATGCGATTACTACCAACGAAAGAGAAAACAATTGGACCGGAGACAGAGAGTGAAAACGATTTGTCAGGGATGGTCTCGGGAAGTTCAAATGATTCGATCTCAACTCTTAGTAGTTCGTAGGGCAAGTGCCCATCTCTACACGAGTTGACGCAGCAAAGGAGTAAGAAAGATGAACGTACCAAACGGGCTTTATCAAAACGGAATTCTTCAAGGTATGGCACAAACTGCTCAAGGAATTGCGCAGTATCTTCCAGAGCCGGTGGCGCAAGGAGTAGACTTTGCGGCCAGTCTTGCACGAGCCGTATCTGACACGACGACGATTGATGTTTCTCCTGCTTACCAAGACCTAATTGATAAGCAGATCGAGACGCAGATGGAGCTTCAGCAGGTGAGCTTCATCTCGAATATCGAACGTTCCGAGCATGAAACACGCATGGCGGCAGTTCGAAATATTCGGGCGGCGTAGAGTAATCTCAGCCGTGTTTGTAAGCAGTTAATATACTGATCGATTCCAGGCCCGGATGGGTCTGGATTTAATAGGGAAGCAAAATGGAAATCAATGCACATACTTCAGTCGATAGTCTCGTCACGAAGATAAGAAATCTATCAACTACGAACGCCGACATCGCCGACATCATCAAACACACGTTTGATTCCGACTCAAGTAGTCCGCAAGAGCAGCAGCTAATTGTTAACGCCTTAAGTACTCGCTCTCAATCTGCACAAGCCTTGAGCAACGCGTATCGAGTTTTGTTTGATGGAATCAGCGCGATTATTCGGAACATGCGGCCGTAGCAATATTATAGCCAGCGAAGACGCACGAGGGTACCTCTTCGCTGGCTTTCGCTCAGACGCAATAAAGGAGGAGCGAATTGAGAGCTGAAGCGAAAGATTTACTTCTGCCGGCTGGAATAGTTGCCGTTGTCGGGATAATGATTTTCCCGATGCCGTCGATAGTTCTCGACTCGCTTCTAATGTGCAACATCTCATTTGCGCTCTTACTGCTTATCTCCGCAGTATATCTTTCCGAGCCACAGAAGTTTACTTCCTTACCTACGATTCTACTTCTTTCTACCCTCTTTCGGCTCGGCCTTAACATTGCAACGACTCGGCAGATTCTGTCGGGTGACTCAGTTCCGAGCATTATTCTCACCTTTGGTAGTTTTGTCGTCGGCGGAAACGTAGTTGTTGGCTTGGTGATCTTCGTCATTATCACGCTTGTCCAGTTTCTAGTCATTGCGAAGGGCTCTGAGCGAGTTGCGGAAGTCGCAGCACGTTTCGCGCTTGATGCAATGCCTGGAAAACAGATGTCGATAGACGCCGATATTCGCAGTGGAATGCTGAGCGTCGCAGAGGCCAGAGAACGTCGGCGTGAGCTTCAAGTTGAATCAAAGCTATTCGGTGCGCTCGATGGTGCGATGAAATTTGTGAAAGGCGATGCTATCGCTGGAATTCTCATTACCGCTATTAATATTACCGCTGGATTTATTGTTGGCGTGACGCAACAGAACCTTGGCCTTCTAGAAGCGGTAGAGCGCTTTACCATTTTTACAATCGGAGACGGGCTGGTCTCTCAGATTCCTGCGTTGCTTGTCGCAGTTGCGGCTGGTGTTGTGGTCACTCGAGTTGCTGATGGTGGCAATGAGTTTGTGGGCCGTGACATGCTTAGTCAGCTGACTAGGGAGCCTCAAGCTCTCGTTGCTTCGGCGATAGTTCTTCTAATGCTTGCTGCAGTTCCTGGACTGCCGGCAATACCGTTTCTAGCAATGGCGACTTTACTTTTTGTTATGGCTCGTGGAGTTCGAGAAGAGCAGCGGACGAAACAAAGAGTAGACACCGAGGAGGTGTTTCGCCCACGAGCCGCATCACGGATAGTGCTGCAGCTTAGCGCTCAGGCTGCAAGTCGTTTACGTAAGGAACAAAGCCTTATCGTACGCATTGCTCAGTACCGACGAAAGGAGTTTCAAGAACGCGGTGTAATCGTGCCAGAGATAGAGTTTGAGATTCTCTCTTCTATACAAGGTCAGTGGTTTGCGGTGGCTCTTCAGGGTGTTGTCAGCAGGGAGGTGCACTTCGAGGAAGAGCAACTGATGCTAGGTGAAGTAATCATCGAAGTTCTGCGTGAGGAAGTTCGTCTGCATTTGGCATCACTCTTGGATGATACTCATACTCGCAAGCTGCTTGAACTTCATCTTTCTAGTTGTGAGGATTTGATAAACGCTGTTGTGCCGGAGCAGATAGGCGTTACTCAGCTCACACGCCTACTGCGCTCTTTGGTTAGAGATAGAGTTCGCATTAGAGAAATGCCAGCGATTCTGCAGGCCATCGCTGAAGATCGACTGGCGTCGAGCACTCATGTTGGGGAGCCGATGCTGGGGTCGGAGGATGCAGAACACTTACTTGAGCGAGCAGTGCGTATAGCTCTTCGTAGAAGCATTACGCAGGATCTACAGAATCATGGAGTTATTGAAACGTTTGTTCTCGGAGAGCATTTTGAGAGTAGGGCACTCGGCTCCCTGCATGAGATAGGGTCTATAGCTCCAGAAATTCTGAGTGATGTTGTTGCTTGTGCACTAGCGCGCCCGGAGTTGAAAATTCTGCTCGTTTCTCCTCGACTCCGTCCTCACGTAGGTGCCTTGCTATCCGGAGAAGTTCAAGGGCTGCGAGTCATTTCACCTGAGGAGATTCTGCCTGACGTGGAATTAAAGGTAGTCGGAGATCTGGAAGACGCTTTAGGTAAAGAGCGACAGGAGGCGGCATGATTGTCAGCGCGCGCTTTAAGGTTAATGCGAAGAGTCGATGGCGAGTACTTACCCTGCTAGCAAGTAGCGTGCTCCTAACGGGAATGCTTAGCTCTTGCGCTCCAAAAATTGGTTTAGACGAACGAGTAGCAAGACAGCGCTCTTACGAAGACCTTCTCAGTAAAGCGGTGCTCGCTCTTAGGGTTAGCGACAAACAATCACTATATCGAGCCGATGCAATGCTTCGCTTGGCAGAGGAGTTAGTTCCACGAACAGCTCGAGTGGCTGATGCCTTGGGTTGTCTCGCTATCAGAAACTCGGAGAACGAGAAGGCCAAGTCATTCTTCCAAGAAGCGCTGCGGAGAGATCCTTATTACGCAAGGGCACATGCTCATCTCGGTTTTCTTGCAGAAGTTGAGGGAAGAAAGGATGAAGCCAGTAGCTACTACGAAACAGCAATTAGGCTTGCTCCATTGGATCCGCGAGTTCGATGGAACTACGCGAGCTATCTGTATGGCCGGAATTCGAAAGAAGAAGGGACTAGAGAGCTTGAGAAAGCTTTGAGTCTCCTCTCTCCAAAGGAGCTTGAAGCGCTGCGAGGGAAAGCGTCGTTTCTTGACTAATGCAGGGAGCATTTGTATAGGAAACATTGAACTAGTCCGCAGAATTTCGCCCCCTTTTAAAGTGCGATCGCAAGAGACCACATGCTCCATGCTCCGCAGTAACAATATGCCGAAGACTAACAAACTCGATGACGATACGGGCTTAGTGGATGGCGATCCGCGTAGGCAGCCTTCTGTGGGCATTGTCCTAGTCCATTACAATTGTCTCGAGGATACTAGACGATGTTTAGCTTCGTTGGAGCAGCTTGATTACGCGAATACTTTTGTCGTTATCGTTGATAATGCCTCCCCGGATGGTTCTGGGCTTTCACTACAGTCAACGCTTGAAAATTCAAAAGTGACGTTAATTCTAAACCCAGAAAATCTAGGATTTGCTGCAGCGAACAATGTTGGTATTTGCCAGGCTCGAGCTCATGGAGCGGAGTTCGTTTGGTTGCTTAATCCAGACACGACAGTTGAGCCCTCTTCGCTCTCTACTCTTGTTGAGTCGATTCAGTCAGGGCAGGGAAGTATCGGAGCGAGTGGCAGTAAAGTACTTTATTTCCCTGACCCTGAATCTGATACGTCTGTTCTCGGAGAAGATCGGATTTGGTCGGCTGGTGCGGATATCGATTTTGAGGCGCAGCGTTTGTCGATGCGGGGAAATTCTGAGATTGACACGGGTCAGTTTGAGACAAGCGGTGCTGCTGACTACCTTCCGGGTTGCTCAATGCTACTTCCTTTTTCCACGATTGATTTGGTTGGCCTCATGCCCGAAGACTACTTTATGTATTTCGAGGAGACTGACTGGTGCACCATGATCAAACGAGCTGGTTTAGAGTTGCGGTATGAACCTAAGAGTGTGATTTGGCACCACTTTGCAGACGAGAAGATGCAAGAAGCTTTTAGCGTCTATTACTATAATCGAAATGAACGTCTGTTTTGGTTTCGCTACGGTAGTCTCCGTCAACGGATTAGCTTGGTCTTTCGTACCGTAACTCAGACTCTACCAAGGACGCTTCGAGCCTTCATGAGTGCTAGAGGGACTGTCCATGCTCCTGTTTTTAGAGCCCACTTCCTTAGTTGCGTCGATTTTCTCTTTGGTCGCTTTGGTAAGCGGAGAGTCTTTTCTCGCTAAGTCTTGCAGGGGCCCTGAGTGCCTCAGTATTTCTGATGAATTAGAGAAAACTTGCGTTAGGCTATTGAATACCGTCCAAGGAGCAGACAAACTACACTTCGGAATGTTACTATTAAATTAATTGAAAGGTGTTGAGATGAGCTTCGCAAAAGCGATCGCTTCTTTTAAGTTGAAGGCAGATGTACCCAATTCTCTTTTCGATGACGAAAAGACCTTGGAATTGGAAGAGGTTATTCGTGAGCAGCGTGCTCACGCGAAGGAAAGGCGTCTTATGTCTGATAAAGATAAGGCAAGCTCTGCAGCAGCTGAGGAGGAACTCAGCGAAGAGGAGCAGGTTAAGGCCGCTCAGGCGGTTGTTGACGCTGCTATATGCTGTCAGGGCCTATTCTGTCAGGGCCTTGGCTCGGATGCCGGTATCACCGAAGAAACACGCGCCTTTCTCGTCGATGCAGTAATGCGTGATCCTAGCCTTACCCCGAGGCTTTTTACTGAGGACTTCCGCAACTTTATGCGATTTTAGTCTTTATTCTGCGTGAAGTTGACGCTCTCCTGGGAGTTTTTTCGTTTCTTCTCTATTTAGACCCCTCCGTCGCCGCAAGGCATCCAACTGGTATTGGTAATGCGTAACTCACCATAGAGCCAATCCGTGCTCTTTTGGTGATGGGGACGCCTCATGCCCGACTAAAGCAGTGGCGAAAGAAAATATCGACTCAGAGCAACGCGAAAAGAATTCGCAGTCTTCTATTCTTGTCGTTGAGGATGACGCTGACATCCGGAGCGTTATCTCCCATGCACTAGGCGTGATTGGTTACAATATTCGGGAAGCTGAAGATGGACGCGTCGCAATGGCGGAGTGCGAAAAAGCCTTACCTGATCTGATACTTACAGACATTAAAATGCCACATGTGGACGGAAGGGAGTTCGTTAAATGGTTCCGTGCGAACTACAGTGAACCTTTTGTTCCCATACTATTGTTGACTGCACTTACTGACATTGATTCTAAAGTCGAAGGGCTAGAGTTAGGCGCTGATGACTACCTTACTAAACCCTTTCACCACCGAGAGTTGAGAGCTAGAATCCAAGCACTTCTGCGGATAAAACATCTAACCAATCTTCTTACGGCCAGAACGAAAGAGCTTCAAAGTGCTCAAGCGATACTTGTCGCTCAGGAACGTAAGCTCGTGGCCGCGCAAATGGCAGGCGCTGCGGCACACAACTTGGGTCAACCAGTTACGACGATTCTATTGCACTGTCGTTTGCTCGAAAAATCTCTTGGCGAGATAAAAGACGGTGATGATTCTGTAACGTCAGTGGTGCATTCGATCCAGAAAGAATGTTCGGTAATTAAGGAAATCTTGGATCACCTGAGTGACGTCAATCCTGATAATACCGAGTCATACATTGACGGTGAAAGAATTCTTTCTCTCGACCCTAAGAATTCATCTTAAGCATTCGAAAAAATGAGTATCACTAGTGTGAGCGTTACGCCGTTGAAACAGGCGTGGGCAAAAATACAAGTCAGCAGAGAGTTTCGCCACTCGCGGATTAGCGCGAGCACCATGCCAATAGTCGTGAGAGGCACAATCCCAACGGCTCCTTGCGGATGAAGCGCCGCAAAAATAAGCGCGGATAGTATCACCGCGGCGCCTGCTGGCATACGACTTCTTAGCCAACTATAGAAAAACCCGCGAAACATGATCTCCTCCACGATGGGTGCAACCACCACAGCCATGAATACGATCAAGTACACGATGTTTGTTTCTTTTGATTTCGCGAGAATCGGCACGATGGGGTGTGCGCCTGAGCTGGGGTCTATATCGAGGCCTGTAAGAACGAGCGAATAGCCAACTAGCACGAGCAAAAATGGTGCAATAGAAGAGAAATACGCATAGGGCGCAAAAAGGATATCGCGGAGTATTTGAGCGAAATTAGAAGTGTAGAGCCCGATAGTGTTCGCGATGTCTCTTAAATGTTCTCCAAACATTTTTGGCCAAAGAGCTACTAGTAGAATCGCCGAAATTCCAGCTACGTTGATGGTGAGTAGTCCAATTTTCGATGAGCCAAGATCTACTAGCCTAATAATCTGAGGCAGGCAGAGCATGCAGAACAAATAAATGACGAAAACCTCCAGAAGGAGATGCGGAGCCAATTCGGGAGCTGAAAATCGAAGTTTCGCTCGCCCACTAAAC
>QIGM01000143.1 GCA_003230795.1 bacterium | reverse complement strand
AGATGATCTCTCATTTCGGCAACGCTCTTTTCGATTGACCACTCGGGTGTGAAGTCTAGGACTTTTTCAATTTTGCTACAGCTGAGGCGGTATTCAGTCAGGTCAGGCTCGCTTTCTTGAAACGACATTGAAGCTTCAGGCACTGAGGCTCTTACTATGTTGGCTAGTTCATTGATTCTTAGATTCTGATCTTGAGAGCCAACATTGAAAATTTCGCCGCTAATTAGATTCGCGTGTGCGTTGATGCAAAGCTTAAATGCTCGGGCAGCATCCTCCACGTGCACTAGAGAGCGAGACTGTTCTCCATTCTCGATATCGAGTTCATTCCTACAGACTGCATCGCGAACTAGAGTATTTAGAACCAGGTCAAAACGCATTCGTTGGCTGTGGCCGTGACAGGTTGCGATGCGAAGAACAATTGGGTGAAAACCACTTTGTTTTGCCTTGAGAACGCGTTCTTCCATGCGTAGCTTTAGTCGAGCATAAAGGCTGATCGGAGTGGGGATCGCCGTTTCGTACATTACCCCAGCTTGGTCTCCGTAGACGCTATTGGTGGAAGCAAAAATAAACTTCGATGCCCCGTGTTCAACTGCAGCATCAAGCACCACATTTGCCGCGAGAAAGTTAACACTTCGCGTTGTGCTCCACTTAATATCGCTCTTTCGATGGCCGACAATTGCTGCAAGAAGGACTACACAGTCCGCGTCTCTAGACGCCGCGTAGACCTCTTTCGTGTTGCAGATATCACCTTCAATTACTTCCAGTCGGTCTGAGTCGATTCCTTCCACTCCACTTCGACCAAAGAGGAAGTTGTCGAACACTCGTACGCGATACCCGTCTTCGAGGAGAAGGCGCACAAGGTGCGAGCCTATATAGCCAGCGCCCCCGAAGATAGTTACCAATCCTTCGCCATCACCCATTCTATACCTTTGTAACTTTTGGGCCGTCGGCCGTGTCTTTAATCTCGTAGCCTTCTGCGATTATCTCGTCTCGAAAACTATCTGCTGCTGACCAATCTTTTGATTTCCGAGCCTCTTCTCGCTTTCCAGCGAGCAATAGGATTGCATCAGGAACTTCGTCTCTCGACCATTCCGAAATACCAAAGCCTAGGACTTCATCGAAATCTTCTAGAAGCGCAACTCGCTCGCTGCTACTTAGTGTCGTGTCTCCAATTGATTCATGAACGATGGCCATAGCCGAGGGGAAGTTTAAATCGTTAAATATTCGAGAATCGAACTCGTCTTTCAGCTCTTGGACTCGCTGTCCATTTGAGCTCTGTGTGGCGTCGCCGTCGTCTTTTGCATCGAGAACAGCAGTTTTTATTTTTCGCAGCGTATTGGAGGCTGCTTCAAGCGCTTCCCAGCTCCATGATAACTCGCCTCGGTAACTGCTGCTGAGGCAAAACATTCTGTAGCTTAGCGGGTCAAAGCCACGTTCCTTCAGCAAATCAAGTTTAAGGAACTCACCCCCAGATTTAGCCATTTTTTCTTTTCCAATTACGAGAAACCCACCATGGAGCCAGTGCCGAGCAAAGCGTTTTCCGCTCGCACATTCGCTTTGGGCGATTTCGTTGGAATGATGAACAGGAATGTGGTCGATGCCACCGCAGTGGATATCGAAACTTTCTCCGAGATATTCCATAGCCATCGCGCTGCACTCAATGTGCCAGCCTGGGTATCCTCGTCCCCAGGGTGAATCCCATTGAAGCTCTTGATTTTCAAATTTTGACTTCGTGAACCAAAGTACAAAATCTAAGGGACTTCTTTTCTGCGAATCGACTTCGATGCGTGCGCCCGCTTTGAGCGCGGATGTATCGAGTAGTGCGAGTTCGCCGTAGTTTTCGAATTTTTGCACATCAAAGTAGACATTACCGCCGCTCTGATAAGCGAAACCCTTCTTCTCAAGGCTTACAATTAGGTCGATCATCTGTTGAATATGATCAGTAGCTTTGCAGACAATATCTGGACGCTTGATATTGAGCCAAGCGCAGTGTTCGAAGAATACCGAAGTGTAATACTCGGCGATTTCGTGTGAGTTCTTTCCCTCCCGCTTTGATGCAAGAAGCATCTTGTCCTCACCGTCATCAGCATCTGAAACGAGGTGCCCAACGTCCGTGATATTCATGACATGCTTAACATTGTAGCCCGCTCTTCGTAGGGTGCGCATGAGGAGGTCTTCGAAGAGGTAGGTTCTGAGATTTCCGATGTGCTGATAATTGTAAACTGTCGGTCCGCAGCAATAGACGCTCAGTTCGCCGTCGGAGATAGGCTGTAGTGGCTCCAGGCTTCTGCCGAGGGTGTTATATAGTCGAACAGTCTCAGGCATTATCGATTTTATGCTCCAATTCAAAATGATGAACGCTACTGCCGGTATGCCGTGACGGCGTGGATAGCTTGGTAGTGTCCGCAGTGAATTGTTCTACGGGATTCTGTAGTTGATTGGAAAGGCTGAGTTCTTGCCTTTCACGATTTTCGCCTCATTTTGGGCAAAAATAGAGTAATGGCAAATACTTAGCATAGATTTGCTACCTTTCTTCGAAATAATCATCGAAATCTTTAATGAGTGCGCGAACTAAGATTAGTGACCTCTCCGTCGAGCCTTATCTCGATAAGAGGCACTGTGGTGAATGATATAATCGTCCGAAGTGACGAAGGGTTTCAATTGTCAGAAAACGAGCAAAATATTTTCTCAGAGGCTGGTGGCTTTGGTGATGCAGCTGGAAGCTTGCCGCATGATCCCACAAGCGATCCATCGCTAGTGTTGCGCGCTCACGCTGAGAGTGGTGATTTTCTCACCTCTATCACCTGTGTGCCAGCTCAGGTGACCGTCTTGCTCACGTCTGAGAATGAGGAAATAGAGGCGTTTCGGCAAAACCTTCTCGGTACTGAAAAGAACGAGCGTATAGCGATGCGCCTCGGGGAACGAGTGCTCAACTCTTCCGAAATTTTTATTGCTGGAAATGCTGATTTCGTTTGGCGTTCTTCGAGTCTAGACACTGTTCTTCGTACCTCTGGTTATTCAGAGAATGCAGCAAGAGCACTCGCAACGCGCTTGAACTTAAGCGAGAAACTCTCCTCTGCTCCAGGTGACCTCAGTCGTGAAGAGATTCGACGACTAGTCGTTGCATGTGCCTTTAGAGCAAAATCTCGAGTTGTCTTGTTTGACAAACCTTTTGCTGATCTTGATGCCACTGCAAGCAATTTTCTTGCGGAATTTATGCTAGAGGGCGCAACACTTGGTGGTAGAATTGTGCTTGTATCGGGAGTCGATAAAGTCCCCGCGCCTTGGCAGGCCGCTGAGCGAGTAGCAATCGAAGGTGAGACACCGGATCTGCTCAAACGAACGACTTCGATCCTTCGGAAGGACTCCTTAGTAGGAAACCAAATTAGAAGTTTACGAAGAGAGCCGAGTTCGATTCGAGAGCGCGATAGTTTCGTAACGCGACCGCAGAGGATCTCCTTCGGACATCAGTCCAATCAAGCAGCGCTCACGGTGGAAGCGATTGCGAATCCGCATGTGCCGCAGGAGAAATCCGAAACTTTGGTGAATTATGAAGCCTCTGCCGAGCTCGATACTGAGGGGAGCTGTAGAAGGAGTCCGAGTGGGAAGCTAACCCGAGTTACTGGTTCGGTGCGTTTGCGTCACTCACGGGCCTATCTGTTCTACCGTCACATGCGACGCCGTATTCGACGGGCTATGTTCCCTCGTGATGTTGCACATGCAACACCACTCGAACGCAAAGTCCACTGGTTGAGGCGAGGCGAGGAGTTAAAAGTCTTTCTGTTGGTCGTCTTGCTCTTGCTGGGTGCCTTGCTAGTGCTTCTTCGCTTTACTTCTTAAGCGCAGCTTTTTTTGCGGCAAGAAACTCTTCGTGTTTTTCGCCGAGTATTTCGAGCGCCTCTTTCGGCTCGTTGACCAGAGTTACCCAGTCAAAATCGTGAGGGCTGACAAGTTTGCCACCCATCTGTTTGTCTTTCATCCAGTCAATCAGTCCCTGCCAAAACTCGGTATCCATTAGGATAACGGGTCGTGGGGTCATATGACCGACCTGTAGCAATTGCCATGAGAAGAACAATTCGAGTACGGTTCCGATACCGCCCTGTACCACGACGACCGCATTCGAGAGTCGCATGAAGTCATCCAAGCGAGAAGAGAATCTACGGTGATGGTGTTTAATGTCGAGATGCTCACTTGGCTCTTCAAATCGATTGAGCTCGATAGTTATCCCGAAAGACTTGCTATGGCTTCCCGACTTTTCGCGGCCAGATAGCACGCCTCGATTCGCAGCTTCCATGAGACCCGGGCCGCCCCCGGTTAGGACGTCGATACCTTTCTCTCCCAAGCCTTCGGCAAGGTCATAGGTTGTGCGGTAAATCGCGTCTTCGGGTTTGATACGGGCGCTTCCGAAAATACATACGCGAAAGTGTTTGTCGGTATAGTTCTTTAGTTCGAGCTCGAGCATGCCTGAGCGATCACGCAAGACTTTCAGTCTCTGCGTAAGTCGGCGTCTTCTCGCTTTTCTATGGGCTCTCTTTCCGGGGTTATCTTCTTCGTCCACTTCCGCGCCTGCCAAAATATCGTGTCTACTTACAAAAGAACCAAAATCTATCGTCCCGGTTCCTTTAGGTCTTATTTAGTTATCACAGTATAAACTTTGTGCCTTAGCCGAAACAAGAAAAGATGAGCAATCTTGAGTGGAGCGGGAGATAAGTCCCAAGCGTGGGTCTGCTTGGTTAGCAAGGTCATGTGAATCAGGATTCTTGCGGGTCGCTTGTTTTGTCGGGTGGGGCTTGTTGGGCGCCGATTTCTGAAATTTCGTGTTGTCCTAGTAGCTCAAGCCGCTGCTCTAATAATCGGGCCCAGTTTTCCCATCCGGGAGCTTCTCCTCGTTCTCGTAGAAGTGCATGTATTGTTGCGGTTTCGTCGCCTGGGTGCAGATTGCTAAAATCCGCTAGGGAGTCCACTACGAATTCAAGTGCTGCGAGGACTTCAGAGAAACGCTCCTGTTGAATGTGCGGGTCGGCGGCTTTGCTGCCTAGATTGTCTACTGAAATTTGTTGATTAAGAGATTGGCTTTGCTCGTCGGGAAGCGTTTGTTCGATCTCGAGAGCATCTTCTGTGGCAGCCTGCTTGGCAGCGTTTTCGCTGCGTATCGCGGCGCGACGTACTGCCTTCTTTAGCTCGGCAGCCGCTTGTTCTAGTTCTCCGAGTTCTTGCAACCTAAGAGGGACAAGCAAGAGACGGGGATTGTGATGAGGATGGAAATACCGATACAAATCCATGCGCCGACCTCCAAGTCTTTAGTAAGAGACTAGCGGAAACGAAGCATTGTCGCGAGGGAAAATTAGGTTTTTACCTGAGGGATTAGACGAAATTTACTTATTCAGCATTGGCCGCAAGCTAGCTCTTCTTCTTTATTGGGAGCAGCTCTTCTTATTTATTGGGAGCAGCTCTTCTTATTTATTGGGAGCTAGCTCTTCCACTTGATCGTGCAGCCCAGAGCATACGTTTCGGGCGTTTCGGGCTTGATGCCGAGAACGAGAGCTTCTAGAGCGTCTTCGAGGTAGCGGCTCTCTACGGCAGATGGGTCTTCGTGGTCATCATCAATCATTCCACGGTAGGCAAGGCTTTTGGACTTATCAAAGACTAAGGCTTCAGGAGTGCAGGCGGCGTCATAGGCTTTTGCTACGCTCTGTGTGACGTCGCTGAGATAAGGAATGCGAAAGCCGGAATCCTCACTCTTCTTCACCATATTCTCGAAACTATCAGCGGGAAAGGCCTCTCCGTCGTTTGAGCAAATCAGCACGAAGGCAATATTCGATTCGCTAAACCTAGCCTCTAGCTTTGCAATTCTCTCTTCATAGGCTTTTGCGTAAGGGCAGTGGTTGCTGGTGAAGATGACCACCAGGCCAAGGCTGGAGCTATAATCCGAGAGCGAGTAGATCTTACCGTCCGTACCGCTCAGACTGAAGTAAGGCGCTTTGTCGCCTATGCGGAGCTTGTAGCTGGAAGGTTCTCTCTGCATGCGGATATTTCGAGTGTTTTAGTAGTAATCGTCGATTGTGACCAGGGATGCGTAACTCATCCTTCGGCATTTAGCTAGTTTGCGATTAGTAAGTGGCTCGGTGTTTCTCGTTCAGCTAGCGGAACATGGCGGGAGTTCTCATTCGCGACCGGTATAACTATAAAAACACCCCTCTTTTTCAACAACCTGGATGTTGAAATTGCCCCCATTATCATATACCATAGGGGTAATGAAACGATACGCATTAGACAAGCTAAATAGCTGGTATAATTCCGCAAGGCGAAAACCACTTATAATCAGGGGAGCTAGGCAGGTTGGTAAATCGACGCTAGTGCGTAAGTTTGCAGAAGCTGAAGGTTTAAAACTTTACGAAGTAAACCTTGAACGAAACCCCAAACTTGAGAAGAGCTTTAGCACACTTGACCCTAAGTTAATCCTTCAAGAACTCGAAGCCACAGTGGGCAAGAAAATTGACTCAGAGAAGTCCTTACTTTTCTTGGATGAAATTCAAGCAACCCCAAGTGCAGTGTCAGCCCTTAGATATTTTTTCGAAGATAATCCAAATCTAGCAATAGTTGCTGCTGGGTCACTACTTGAGTTTGTTCTTAGAGATCATGATTTTTCCATGCCGGTTGGAAGGATTCAGTATCTTCATTTGGAGCCAATGACGTTTAGTGAGTTTTTACTAGGAATTGGAGAAAATTTTTTACATGAACAAATTATTGATTGGAATTCAACTGTTACCATTAGCCAAACTGCACATGAAAAACTAATTCAACACCTACGCATGTTCTTTCTTTGTGGAGGAATGCCAGAGGCAGTTTTAGCTTATAGAGAGACTAAAAGCTTAGAGGAATGTAAGGCAGTTCACGTAGAGATACTCTCTACTTACTTTGATGATTTTCCAAAGTATAAAACACGAATAGATCCTTTAACACTTCGTCAAGTCTTTGATGCCATTCCTCAAGCAGTTGGCAGAAAAATGAAGTACAGCAGCTTTGCTCCTGATTTAAGATCTACTCAAATAAGAAACTGCATAGAGTTATTAAGCTTAGCGAGGGTTATCACCCAAGTAACGCATAGCACTTGCAACGGATTGCCAGTTAAAGCCGGAGAGCAGAAATCAATTTATAAACTACTCTATCTTGATACGGGTTTGTTACTAAACGCGCTTGGCTTGGATTTAGCTAAGCTTGGAGATTTTACACATGAACAATTGGTCAACAAGGGCACAGTAGCAGAGCACTTTATTGGGCAACATTTAGTGGCTCGTGCCAGTGCTAATAATGATAGGTCGCTAAACTATTGGCTTCGTGAGGGGAAATCAAATAACGCCGAGGTCGACTATGTAATTGTTGAAAAAGGAGAAATTATTCCAATAGAGGTAAAAGCCGGGAAAAGTGGCACTTTGCGCTCGCTTCGTCAATTTATGCTAAAGCATAACTCTAAGTATGCACTGCGTTTTGATTTAAACCTTCCAACTGTTCAGACAATACCTAATGAAGAAACTGATTATAAGCTCTGCTCCCTCCCAATTTATCTAGTTGAGGTGCTAGGTCGTTGTTTTGAGTAATCTCCTCTAATTCTTGATCTTTTATTCTTTACTTCCCTTATCGCCCCCCTAATTGTTTGCACACAAATGGAGAATTTTAAAGCATCAGAGCATCACTCAAATGTAATGCACCCCCTTGCTTTGGACAATTTGCTCTTCTTGGAGCTGAAGTGTAATGATTTGGGACCTTTGTAGAGTAAGCGTTCAGTAGGGTAGGGGAACTCTTAAAAGAATGTGCCATTAACGTTGTAGATCTAAAGCCAGTACGAAATCGACAAATACTAATCGTATTTGGCTGTATTTCTGAACGCTTAGTTTTTGTCACCCCCAAAGAACCCCCTGAGGGGGTTTTCAGCCATCGCATGCAGAATTATGTGCGGTATGTATAAGGGCCTGAACGCGTAACCTTTGTAGAGCAATTTTTGTAGAAACAACCACGATAACGCCGGAACTTGAGAACCATGACTGCGCAAGTAACAAAAGACGTTCTAAACCTTACCGCTAATACAATTCGATTTCTCTCCGCTGAAGGAGTTGAAAAGGCGAAGTCGGGGCACCCGGGTATGCCGATGGGCATGGCCGAGCTTGGCGCAGTGCTTTGGTTAAAGTTTCTCAAGTTCAATCCGCAGGATACCAACTGGCTTGCCAGAGACAGATTTGTGCTCTCAAACGGGCACGGCTCTATGTTCCTCTATTCCATGCTGCACCTTAGTGGCCATGACGTCTCAATTGACGATCTCAAGTCCTTTCGTCAGTGGGGTAGTAAGACTCCTGGGCATCCTGAAAATTTCATGACTAAAGGTGTTGAGACAACGACCGGTCCTCTGGGGCAGGGTGTTGCAAATGCCGTAGGTCTTGCTCTTGGACAAAAGCTAATGGCTGCTCGCTACGGCAAGGCCGGCTTCGTGCCAAACGATCACAATGTTTTCTGTTTTTGTGGAGACGGTTGTTTGATGGAAGGAGTGAGTGGTGAAGCTTCTTCGCTTGCCGGTCATCTCGGGTTGAACAATCTTGTCATGGTCTACGATGATAATGAGATTAGTATTGCAGGTCATACCGATCTCTCTTTCACCGAAGATGTGCCAAAGCGTTATGAGGCTTATGGCTGGGCAATTCAGCACGTCGATGGTCATAACACCGACGAAATTGAAGCCGCCTACGCCAAGGCAATTGAGGAAAGCGACAAGCCGACCCTAATTGTTGCCCGAACAATTATTGGTAAGGGTTCTCCAAACAAAGCCAACACTCACGGCGTGCATGGTGCCGCTCTTGGTGCAGACGAGATGAAGGCAACTAAAGAAGCCCTTGGCTGGCCGCTTGATAAAGAGTTCTATGTGCCTGCGGAAGTATCTCAGGCTTTTGCCGCGAGAGTTGAAGAGTTGAAGTCTGGCTATGAAGGCTGGAACAAGTCTTTTGCTGATTGGAAGAGCAAAGAGTCGGAACTAGCGGCTCGTCTAGAAAAGCAGCTATCTCTGAGTTCCGATGGCGATCTTGAAGCCGCGCTTATTGCAGCTCTTCCGACTGACGGAAAGGCAATCTCAACTAGAAAGCTTAGTCAGAAGGTGATTCAAGCGGCAAGTGCGAACGTTGAAGCGCTTATCGGAGGGAGTGCTGATCTAGAACCGTCCACGCTTACTCTCATCGACGGTTCCACCGATGTGCAGAAAGGGGAATTCGACGGAAAGAATATTCGCTTCGGTGTTCGAGAGCATGGCATGGGCGCAATAATGAACGGCCTTAGCTATTACGGCGGTTATGTTCCTTACGGTTCGACCTTCATGTGTTTCATCGATTACATGCGGCCAGCAGTCCGATTAGCGGCGCTTTCGCATTTACCGGGTCTGTTTATCTATACGCACGACAGCGTATTTCTCGGTGAAGATGGTCCAACGCACCAGCCGATTGAGCATCTGGCGATCATGCGAGCGACACCTGGTCTTTGGACGTTTCGTCCTGCGGATGGTTTAGAGACCGCAGTTGCTTATGCCGCTGCGATTGAGCGAAAGGACGGACCAAGTGCCTTGATTTTTACGAGACAAAATCTCGAACCATTCGATAGACCTGCATCGTTTACTAACGCTGATATTCGCAAAGGTGCCTACACTGCAATTGAGTCGGATGGAGAACCGGATATCGTGATGATGGCCTCTGGTTCCGAAGTGCCTCTTGCTATTGCAGCAGCGAAGCAGATTTCGGGCAAGAAGATCCGCGTAGTTTCCATGCCGTGCTGGGAGCTGTTTCATGCTCAATCAGATGAGTACAAGAACTCGCTTCTACCAACATCAGCAAAGAAAGTCGCGGTGGAAGCCGCACTGTCCTTTGGTTGGCAGGGGATTTTGAATGGCGCACCGGAAGACACGCTCATCATCGGCATTGATCGCTTTGGAGCTTCAGCGCCGGCCGATAGACTTGCAGAAGAGTTTGGGCTAACGCCTGAAAAAGTGGCACAAGCAGTAACAGCACGCTTCGCGTAGGTCTTTTCCCTAAGCGTGTTTTCTTTGCTTCGCGTTATCCTGTTTTCGCGCTCCTATCTCCCGGCCGCAGTTTGGGGTCGGGTATGGAGCGCGTATTGGCGGAAATTTTGGCGAGCAGAGCGAGTAATAGAACAAAGGGTTGCGCCTAATGCGCCCGAGGAACCTATCGATGGTTCCGAGCGAGCCGTCCTAACCGAAGAAATTGTTCGTAGTTATCCCTTCGAGAATCTGCTCGAAGTCGGCTGTAGTTTTGGCCAAAACTTTTTCACCCTGGCATCACTTTTTCCTCAGGTGAATTTTTTCGGCATCGATATCGACGCTGAAAGGATTGCGCATGGCCAGAGCATGCTCTCTGCTGAGGGAGTGGAGAATGTCGACCTGCGCGTGGCCTCGGTACTAGACCTGAGCGAGTATGCAAGCGATAGCATCGATGTGGTGACCTCATGCGCACTTTTCCTTTACTTAGATCCATCTGAAGCAGAGCGGGCGCTCCTAGAAATGCTAAGAGTTGCTCGCGGGCCAGTGCTGCTAATGGAACAACATCGTGCAGCTGATGAGCTCGAAAGTCTGTTCGTTAAGCGTGAGGGGCGTGCTGATGGTTATTGGCTGCATGATTACGAGAAATTAGGAAGAGGTTTGTCTTCCGAGCTTCATGTGAGTGCGCAGAAAATCCCAGCGCCGCGCTGGCCTGCGGAGCAGTGGAAAAACTACGCCCATCTTATTGAAATTACGCTCTGAAATCTCAATTGAATGTGTTTGGAATGAAGATATTCCGACGCTGATTCGTGAGACGTTGCGGAAGTATCAGTGGACTGCGTCTCAAGTTATACGTTGGATTGGAAAGCAAACTTCTTACCCATCACTCCAGATTCCGATTCCCATTGTAGGCTCTGTCGATTCGATCTCTAGGTGCGGCAGCACAATTTCGATTTTTGTGCCAAGAAGTTCGGACCATATTCTCTTTGCTCCATCACTGGAGCGAGTGGTTCCGGCTATTCCTTGAATGGCTATGAAACGGTGAGGAGCTCGAGCGTTTGTTTCGAAGTCCTTCTTTATGCCGTCGTACGAATGATCGCTGTCGATAAGTACGAGATCAATCTGACCTAGTTTGTAGCGCCAATTCTCAAAAATAGGCGAATGCGAATTGCCCTCAAAATACAGTGCCGACGAGGGTAGGCTTACGTCGAAATCAAATTGTTTTGCGCTACCGATATCGCAGGCAGCAACTAGGTCGAAATTAAATACTTCGTGTAGCGTCGAGACTAGTCGACCGGTCCAAGAGCCGATTTCTAAATACGAGCGAATGTCATGTTCTTCAATGAACTCACATAGCGCGATTATCTCCTCGCGATTTTGAAGGGCTCGGTCAACGATCGGCCGGCCATTCTCCTGAAAAAACCTTTCGGTGTCTTTGTCCCAAAAGCGAGCTAGCTCTAAGAGTTTTCGGTAATCTCTCATGTGGTAGATACCAATGAAGTAGTTATGTTTTCTAGTCTTTTACAGGCGATGGAGTATTTCACACGTGTTCTCAAACATTCTTCAAAACAGTAAATAGGATAAAAAGCGATCTAGCACTAGAATACTCTTTCGGATAGCAATGCGACAAGTTGGAGAATCGATAGACAGTACGGCGCACGAGCATGAGCTCGATCATCTGGAGACGCCCTCTACTGGTGCCGTAGGCGGCGAACCGCATCGCGTTGAAACCAACGTCGGTGCGAAAACGAGTGGCATTGACCTCTCTCAAGTGACTTTTGGGCCTACCACTACCGCCATTCGCGTGGGCTATTTGCTTGGAAAAGAACTCTACAATGCCGTTACTTCCTCCCACGAGAATTCACCAGATGAATCTTCAGCTGATGTTGAAGGGGAGACTGAAAGCAGCTCCTTGTCTCGCCCCCTACAATCTACCGCGGAAATTGCTTGGGACTGGATTTCGGGCGCTAGCAATGCGGAGAGTTTGAGCGAGGAGCAACAAAAGGATCTAGCCCGGGCTACCAAGAGTGTAACTGATGTCGTTGGTGAGGAAAGAGCAGCGAAGTTCAGGAGCGACCTTGATTCCGCGATGCGAGAGAAAGAGAAGTGGAAGAAGTCACTGGAGAGCTGTGTTCACACAGTAGAGACCAAGTTCGAAGATCTACTTGAAAAAGTAGAGAACATTCTGGAGCCGGTATCGACTGAGTTAAATCTAGGTCAACTCACTGAGGAGCGACGCGAGATGCTCCTTGAGACGAGTCAATGTCTGGAAGTGGCAAAAGAGAAAATATTAGCCGAGATTGATAAGCTAGATAAATTAAACAAGGTGCAGCTCGAAGGTGGTAGAGAACATTGTGCACACGATCCTCACGCCATGCAGTGCTTAGAAGATCAAGTAGAGAAAACCAGCCTGTTTATCGCCGAGAAGCGCGAAGAAGTCCAAAAGATAGCGAAAGTGGCAGTGGAAGGCGCTGATGATAGCCTGGAAGGCGTCCTAGATTGTCTCGAAGAAATGGATGGGATGACATGTGATATTCACGATGAAGTGGTAGAGCATACG